>JACCTF010000595.1 GCA_013812565.1 Pyrinomonadaceae bacterium
GTACAACACCAGCGCAAGTGGCTGGACTTACCAACCATCAATGGAGTGTCCGTGAATTGTTAACTTTCGGCGCTTCTAATGTTTCAAAGATCATGTGAGGAGTACCCTTTTCAACCGGCGAACGGCAAATCCCGCTCGCTTCCCTGAGCACCGCGCTTTCGCGCAACGAACGCATTCTGCGCGGCGTCGAAGGAAGCCGCGAACGTTTGCGGCGAATGTGGCTGGCCTATGAAGCCCACGCGCTGCCGCTGATGGAAGGTGCCGCGTCGCTGACCGCCGCGAAGATTGATTTACTGCCGCACCAAGTCGTGCTCACCCACCGCGTCGCGACCGCTTTGCCGCGCCGCTTTCTCATTGCCGATGAAGTCGGACTCGGCAAGACGATTGAGACCGCGCTCATCCTGCGTGAACTCGCGAGTCGTGGCGAACTGCGCCGCGCGCTGATGGTTGTCCCTGCCGGTTTAGTCAACAACTGGCATCGAGAACTCAACGAAGTTTTCCATTTGGATTTTGAAGTGTTCGGCAGCGAAGGCGACGTGACCGACCGCAAGTCTAACGCCTTCGCCAAGCATGACCTTTTAATCGCCAGCGTCGATACGTTGAAGCGTCCGGCGCGCGTGCGTCGCTTGCTCGAAGCCGAGCCGTGGGATTTGATTGTCTTCGACGAAGCGCACCATCTCGCCGCCTACCGCAGCGGCAACAAAGTTCGTAAAACCGAAAACTACAAACTCGCCGAAGCCCTCAAGTCACACACACGCGATCTGCTTCTGCTCTCCGCGACGCCGCATCAGGGCGACCATTTCCGCTTCTGGATGTTGATTCAACTTTTGAATCCGACGCTTTTTAGAAGTCTCGAAGACATGACGGAAAATCGGCATCGCTTAAACTCCGTTGTCTTCCGTCGCACGAAAGCCGATGCGTGTCGTCCCGACGGTTCACAGCTTTTCGCCCGCCGCTTCGTGCATACCGAATCGTTCACAATGTCGAATGCGGAACGCGCCTTTTACACTGAACTGCGCGAATATCTCGAAGACGGCTTCGCTCTCGCCAAGCGACAGGGAAATCAAGGGCGCGCGCTCGGCTTTGTGATGACGATTTTCCAAAAAATCGCCGCGTCGAGCTTCGCCGCCGTGCGCCGCACGCTGCGTCGTCGCTTGCTCATACTCACCGTCCACGAAGCCGTCTTGCGCGACCGCGATTTGGACATCGACGCCCGGACTGCGCTCTACGAAGAAGCGCGGGAAATCATTCGTCAAGAATTCGCTATTGCCGGCGACGATGCCATTAGCCGCAGCGAGATTGACCGTATCCTTGCCGACTTAAAGTATCAAATACTCAAGCGGCTCGACGACGACGAATTAGCGTTGATGGCGGACGCGGATGCGAGCGAATCATCCGCCGCTCAAGCCGAAGACCTCGCCGCCTCCGCCGTTCACTTCGCGCTGCCGGAAGAACGCTTACGCATCGGTAAACTGCTCGATTGTTTTCCGGACGAGCGTGAAACGAAAATCGAAAAGCTGCTCGGCGCGCTCGGAACACTGTGGCAGCAGAACTCGAACGAAAAGGTTGTTATCTTCGCGACCTACCTTGGCACGGTTGAGTTAATCAACAACTCCATCGAAGCCGCGTTTCCGGGTCAGGGAGTCGTCGTTTTACGCGGCGGTGATCACGCGGCGAAGCTCGCCGCCGAACGCAAGTTTCGCCAGCCGCAGGGACCTCGAGTATTGGTCTGCACCGCCGCCGGACGAGAAGGAATCAACCTACAATTCGCCCGCGTGTTGTTCAACTTCGATTTGCCGTGGAATCCGATGGACATGGAACAGCGCATCGGGCGCATCCATCGCTACGGGCAAAACCACACTGCGCAGGTTTATAACCTCGTTCTCTCCGACACGATTGAAGGCAAAATCTTTCTTCTGCTCCAAGACAAGCTGCAAGAGATTGCCAAGACGCTCGGCAAAATAGACGAGCAAGGCAACATCGCCGAAGACTTACGCTCACAAATTCTCGGTCAACTCTCCGAGCGTTTGAGCTATGAAAATCTCTACAAGGAAGCTCTCTCCGACCCGGAACTGCGCCGCACGCGCTTGGAGGTTGAAGCCGCCTTCGCCAACGCTTCCGAAGCACGGCGCGTGGTGTTTGACTTATTCCAAGACTTGGAAGGCTTTAGCATTGAAGACTACCAGCCTTTTGCCGATAGCCGCGCCGGTTTAGAGCGGCTTGTCAAATTCATCGGGCACGCGATTGAAGATGAAGATTCACAGTTGCGGAAGACCGGCGAAAACTCCTATGAGATTCACCAACCGAATCGCGGAACGCCGACGCGCTTGACTACTGATCGAGAGTTTGCTCAATCGCGTGATGACACGTCGCTAATTGGATTAGATCACCCGTTCGTGCAGCAACAACTTCGTCGCTGGTCAAATCTTGAACCTGAGATGTTGGGTGCGGCAGTTACCAAAGATGAATGTGAGTCGGCAGTGTTAACCTGGTGGTTCATCCAAACACAACGATCAAACAACGAGATGCGTTCGTATCTGTTCCCTCTTGCCGTAGGCTTAAACGGGAATCGCATACCTGCGCTCGAACAAAACGCCGAATTCATGTTTCACGAAGCACCCGCCGTCAGCAATCTCACCGAAGATGCACGCAAACGGCTTTTGCAAGAACATCTCGAACCGATGCTAAACCGCGAGCTTCAGTTTCAAGGCTTAGTCAAACAAGACAGAAGCTTTACCGCACTACTGCTCGCGTGGCTCGAAATCAATCCTTAGAGAGCATTACCGATCAACGTACGGAGCATGATGTCAGTACCGCCTGCTGCAAGCTGGGCGGGCGGCGAACTATAAACCCGCCCGCTACTGCAGGCGGTACTGACCGTACACGCAATCGTTAAGAAGTCACTGCGCCTTTGATGACAAGGCCTCGCCCCGAAATCGGAGATTTGTTTCAAACAACTTCAACACGCGTTTGTACTCATCCGCCCAGCTCGACGGTTGTTCGAAAGCGTGATCCTCGACTGGGTAAACCGCTAGCTCCCAGTTCTCCTTGCGCAACTCGATCAAGCGCTGAACCAGTCGCACCGTATCCTGGAAGTGGACGTTCGTATCCACCATGCCGTGGCAGATCAAGAGTGCTCCCTTTAACCCTTCGGCATGGTAGATCGGCGAGCTTCGCTTATAAGCTTCTGTATCGGTCTGCGGCAGATTGAGGATATTTGAGGTGTACGGATGGTTGTAGTGCGCCCAGTCGGTGACAGGTCTGAGCGCTGCTCCAGCAGCGAACACGTCCGCTTCAGTAAACATCGCCATGAAGGTGATAAACCCGCCGTAGCTTCCGCCGTAGATACCGACGCGCTTCGGATCAACTCCGTGCTCCGCAACAAGGTAGCGCGCGGCATCAACGTGATCCGTCAAATCTTTGCCGCCCATGTGACGATAGATGCCTGTGCGCCAATCGCGTCCGTAACCGGCCGAGCCGCGATAGTCCACATCGATCACAACATAGCCTCGCTCCATCAGCATATGATGAAACATATACTCGCGAAAGTATTGACTCCACCAGCGATGAACGTTCTGTAGATAACCCGCGCCGTGGACGAAGACGACGGCTGGTCCGCCCTTTTGGAAGTTTGCGGGTTTGTACAAACGCGCGTGCACCATCTGACCATCGCGCGCTTTGAAGTCGATGATCGGCGGATCGATCCAGTTGTAACTGAAAAAGTCCGGCACGGGCGAGGTGGTTATTTGAACGGCATCGGCTCCCGGTTTGTTTGCGGCAAGGTAAAGCTCCGGCGGTTTATTGCTGTAGGAGCGCACCGCAGCCAGCATTGTTTCGTCAGGCGACAGATCCGCTTGATTGTTGCCGGGCATTGAAGTGAAGCGCGTCCGCGGGCCGCCTTTGATCAACATCGAATAGAGATGACGCTCGCCGAAATGCGTTTCGCTAGACGTGAAATAGAACTTGGTCTTATCCCTTGAGAGCTTCACATCGAAGACTTCAAACTGGCCCTCGGTCAACTGTAGGGGTTCGCCTCCTTCGGTCGAAACCGTGTAGAGATGCGAGTAACCGCTCTGCTCCGATTGAAAGTAGATGGTGCGGTTATCGGGCAGCCAGCCGAGCGTGGAAGCGCCCGGGCCGCCAACCCAAGCATCGTCATGGATGGTGGCGAGCGTCTTTGTTTTTCCGGTTGCCGGATCAAGCATCAACACCCACCGATCCTTGTTGTCAAAAGACCGGGCTAACATCACCGCACGCAGTCCGTCATCCGACCAGACAAGCGAGAAGAGTTGCACCTCACGATTGCCGGATTGGTTTTCGCTTCCCTGCCGCTGGCCTGTTTGGTTCTGCTGCGCAACGGTTTCGGTTTGCGATTGCTGACTTCCTCCGGTTTGTTGCCGAGCTTGATTCTGCTGCGTGGCAGTTCCCTGTTCGCGTTGCGCTTGTTCGGTCGCGTTGCCTTCGGTACGCACTTGCACACGCGGAGCGGCGTCAACCCGCTGACTATGTTCAACCCATCGCACATCGCCGGTTTCAGTAGCGACAACTGCTAAACGCGTGCGCCCCTGCGCGTCTCCGACCTTCGGGCGGCTCGGAATAGTTTCGGTGTAAGCCGTCTCGGTGACGTAGTTCGGCACAACCGCGTTCTTCGCGCCGGTGGCTTGCTGGTTGATCGTCGCAATCACATGAGCGCCGTCGGGAGCGAGCGTTAGATTGATTAGCGATTGACCTGTCGGAATCTGAAACGGTCGACGCTTCTCGCGCTGTTTGCGCTTGGCCTCTTGCTCTTCGCGTCGTTCGGCTCGCTCGCGCACGGCTTCAAGCAGACTGCGTTCCTCCTTCTTGAGCAACTCCTGATTCGTCGTGCCGCGTTGCTGCTCTCGTCTATCGGAGCCTTCGCTGCTGCCGGTAGAACCGGCTGAACGCGATCCGCTTTGATCACTTGCGCCTCCACCAGTGCGGATGTCCGTTAACTGGGTGAGCGATCCGCCGTCGAGCGCGAGCACGTAGAGATTGTTCTGCCGCGTGAAGTAGATGTGCCTTTGGTCCTGTGTGAAGTGGGCGTTGCTCTCCGTCTCGGTGGTGCGTGTGATCTGTTGCCGCGCGTCCCTGGCATGATCGTGAAGAAAGATGTCGCCGTCTTCAGTAAAGACCGTCAGCTTCTTATCCTTTGACACCTCACCCGCAGCGGGCGGGGCGCGCCGTGCTTCCTCCTCCGAGAGTTTGCGAAGCCCACGGCCATCGCGGTCCACGACATAGAGATCTGATTCCTTCAGACGCGGTTCGCCGGCGCGCTTCCAACGGAAGTAGACGCGCCGGCTGTCCTGCGACCAACGCACCCCGGTCGGAGGATAGCCGACCAGGTTCGGTCCGCGCATGATGTTGTCGACAGTTAATTCAAACTTCTTCGGAGCAGTTTGTTGCGAGATCGTTACAAGCGGAGTCAAAGAAAGGAGAAGCGAGATGTGAAGGCAAACGGCGATTACAGAACGCCCGCGGCTTAGAGTTTTCATCTGTACACTCGAACTGATTTTCTGTTGCTTAATGTTAGTAGGCAATCGGCAACGGGTTAAGCACTCGTGAGAGTATCAAGGTTATGAACAAAGCTCTCTGCCGATTCGCCCCGGCGAGTATATCAACGCCGTGTCGCCCCATGCACCCGGTTAGCAAAACCCGTCGAACAAAGCAGCGGCGGAAAGTGCATCCATCTCCAAGATATTTTGTGGCATACTGCCGCTAAAGTAGCAGTGAAAAGATTAGCTTCGGTTGGAGGCCCTAATGCATCAACGTTCTGTCCGCGCTTTCCTGGTTGTGAGCATATTGCTCGCGCTCGTCGCGCAGGTCACAGCTTTTAATGACAAGCTGTTACTCGGTTTTAGTCGCGAAGGTGCGGGCCGCCAGCGCCAGCTAGAAGCGCAATATGATTCACTATTAAAGAAAGAGAACCTTCGCTTATGGATGAAGCGGATGGCGGCCAGACCGCATCACGTCGGGTCTCCATACGGGCGGGAGGTTGCCGATTTTATTGCATCACAATTTAAGTCATGGGGCTATGAAACCGAGATCGAGGAGTTCGGTGTGCTCTTCCCCACACCCAAAACCAGATTACTGGAGATGACAGGGCCGGTGAAATTCACCGCCCGGTTAGCGGAACCGACGCTTCCACAGGATGCGACGTCCGGCCTTACCGCCGAGCAGTTGCCAACCTACAACGCCTACTCGATTGATGGTGATGTGACCGGGCAACTCGTCTACGTCAACTACGGTGTGCCGAAAGACTACGATGCGCTTGCCGAACGTGGCATAGAGGTGAAAGGCAAGATCGTCATCGCACGCTATGGGGGATCGTGGCGCGGCATCAAGCCGAAAGTCGCCGCCGAGCACGGCGCCATTGGCTGCATCATCTACTCTGATCCGCGCGACGATGGCTATTTCGAGGGAGATGTTTATCCGCAGGGCGCGTGGCGCAGTGAGCACGGCGCACAGCGCGGCTCGGTCGCCGACATGCCGGTTTTCCCCGGCGACCCGCTGACGCCCGGGGTTGGCGCGACCAAAAACGCCCAGCGACTAGCGATCAAGGATGCCACGACGCTGACTAAGATTCCGGTGCTGCCGATCTCCTACGGGGATGCGCTTCCGTTGCTGCGCGCCCTCGGTGGTCCGGTGGCTCCGGCAGAGTGGCGGGGCGCGCTGCCCTTAACCTATCACTTAGGGCCTGGACCGGCCACCGTGCATCTCAAGCTGGAGTTCGATTGGAAGACGACGCCCGCTTACGACGTGATCGCGAAGATGCGCGGGGCGGAGCGTCCAGATGAGTGGATCATCCGAGGGAATCACCACGACGCATGGGTGTTCGGTGCCGATGATCCGCTGAGCGGCATGGTGTCGGTGATGGAGGAAGCGCGCGCCGTCGGTGAGCTGGCGAAAACCGGGTGGAAACCGAAGCGCACGATTGTATATACCGCATGGGACGCGGAGGAGCCGGGTCTGATCGGCTCAACCGAATGGGTCGAGACGCACGCCGCGCTGCTCAACAAGAACGCCGCTGTGTATATCAACTCCGACTCAAACGCGCGCGGCTTTCTTTACGTCGGCGGCTCTCATACTTTGGAAAAGTTTATCAACGAGGTCGCGCGCGATGTGATTGATCCACAAAAGAAGATTTCAGTTTCCGATCGCGCACGCGCCCGGACAATCCTCCGCGGCAGCCCAGAGGATCGGCGCGAAGCAAGAGAGAGAGCGGATTTGCCTATTAGCGCGCTCGGATCGGGTTCCGACTACACGCCTTTCATACAACATCTCGGCATCGCTTCACTGAACATCGGCTTCGGGGGAGAAGATGGCGGCGGTTCTTACCATTCCATTTATGATTCGTTCGATCACTACACAAGATTCGCCGATCCGAATTTCGATTATGGAAACGCGCTCGCGCAGACGTGTGGCCGTGTCGTGCTGCGTCTGGCTAATGCTGACGTATTGCCTTTCACCTTCGTCAACTTTTCCGTCACCATCGAGAAGTATATCCGCGAAGTGGCGAAACTGACGGATGATATGCGTGAGGAAATCGGACAGAAGAATCGTCTGCTTAGTGACAACACGCT
>JACCTF010000147.1 GCA_013812565.1 Pyrinomonadaceae bacterium
GGCACGGAGTTTCTGACGAGTTGGATCAGGCAGATTGATTTAAGCGAGCGGCTGTCCTTCGCCAAAATTCTATTTCACTGAAGATGTTTGACTTCTCCACGTGCCCTCAACACACTTGGGGGCATGATTAGTTTCTTAGGTGTGCTCATCTCAAGCCTCATCTCAGCCTTCATACGTCCTTGTGACCAGGCGCTGGAAAACCTTGCGCTGCGGCAGCAACTTTCAGTCTTCAAACGCCTCCATCCACGTCCGCCACTCCGACAAAGTGATCGCCTGTTCTGGGTCTGGCTCTCCAAGCTCTGGGATGGCTGGCGCAATGCTTTGATCATCGTCAAGCCTGAGACTGTGATCAGCTGGCATCGCCAGGGGTTTCACCTCTTCTGGACCAAGATTTCGCAGCCAAAGAATGCCGGACGTCCAGCCACCAGTGCCGAAGTCAGCTCGCTAATCAAGCGCATGGCTGCGGCCAATCCGCTGTGGGGAGCACCACGCATTCATGGGGAATTGCTCAAGCTCGGCATTGACATCGCGGAACGAACCGTGTCGCGGCTGATGCCGCGGCAGCGCAAACCGCCATCCCAGAGCTGGCGCACATTCCTCGACAATCATCTCAAAGAGTTGGTCTCTGTAGACTTCTTCACCGTGCCAACGGCGACATTTCGTGTGCTGTTTGTATTCGTGGTGCTCTCGCATGACCGCAGGAGGGTATTGCACTTCAATGTCACTGAGCATCCGACCGCAGAGTGGACAGCACAACAGATCATCGAAGCCTTTCCTGAAGATCGAGCACCGCGCTATCTGCTGAGAGATCGGGATCAGATCTACGGCGAGGATTTCCGTCAGCGAGTGAAGGGAATGGGGGTCGAGGAGTTGATCACCGCAGCTCACAGTCCCTGGCAGAATGCTTATGTGGAGCGGCTGATTGGATCAATTCGACGTGAATGCTTGAATCATGTGATCGTGCTTGGAGAGCATCACCTGCGCAGCATCTTAAAGTCCTATTTTGAATATTACCATTGCGCGCGGACACACTTGTCGCTGGGGAAGGATGCGCCGGAGGCGAGACCAACACAGAGGCCGGAGAGCGGAGAAGTGATTGAACTTCCACAAGTAGGCGGGCTGCATCACCGCTATGAACGGCAAGCAGCCTGATGAAAGGTGTGAAAACACGCGCTGAATTGATTTTTGGCGAAGGACAGGTGTTTGATGGGGTGGTGGCGCTTCGCCTGCTCTTTTCTCTGGCTCTGCTTTCGTTAGCTTTTCGGCTGCCCGCTTCTTTGATCGGACAGGCTTGGCTGCCCGTGGCAGTGATACGGTGGTGTTCGCTTGGTGTGGCGTCGGCGGCGTGGCGGCCGTGGTGGTCTGGGCGCTTCGTGCGGTCAGCGGTACGACGATGTATGCGTGAACAAAAAAGCAGAAGCTGATCGCAAGACAGGCGATGCCGCAGGCTAAGAATGCGTGCTGCCTTTTCATGGGCGAGGCTCCTCGGGGTTAGAGAGGAAAAGGCACAACAAATGTGTCAAACTGCGCCGCCCGTTATATACCTCCCTTCCTTTCTCCGCAAGAGAAATTTAAGAACTCCGATAAAAACGGGGCAGGGATAATTATCTATTTCCTTATCGCCCAACATTCTGACACTCCGCTTCCGGCTGCATTTCATAAGCCCAATAAACCGAGTATCAGCAAAGTGATTGAGAGGGCGATGCCTTGTCATCGCCCTCTCAGCATGCCTAGCGAAGTTGTTCAAGGTCTCGCTTCAGACCGCACCGCACCTTTCAGTGTTACGGGGTCTTTGGACTGGTTTGGTTGGGTGTGCCTGTGCCAGTCGTGTCTGTTGTGCCAGTCGTGGTTGCCTTGTCCGCGTTCTTGTTGCCGCGATTCGATTTCTTCTTTTTGCTGCTTTTCTTCGTAGTAGCTGTGTCGCCAGTGGTACTCGTTTGGCCTTCGCCTGTAGTGCTTTTTTGGCTCGTGCTGCCTGACTGACCCGACTGGTTCGGCTGATCTGATTGCTTGGGTTGGCCTGACTGGCTAGGTTGTTGGGCGAAAACGAAGCTGCCGCAGCTCAGCACCAAACTGAGCGTCAGCGCTAATGCGAGGTTTTTCTTCATCGTTGTGTTCCCTTCTGCTAATGTTCTGCCCTACCATCTGGCAGCGTGCAAATACCAGGCGCACTTAGCTCTCGCATAAAGCGCTCGTATGCGCTGAACCAGGGCAGGGAAAGAGACGTGTCCGGTGCCCCCGTCACCGTTCGGCCAAGCGTCACTTGGTTTTTATTGATGCCCAAAGACTATGCCTATCGAACCGCAATAGCAAGACTGGAGATAAAAAAGTGAGCTCCTGAGCGTGGCCAAAACCTCGCTAGAAGGCCAAAATTGACCGCTGGTGAGGCTTTTCTGTTTTGGAGGTAGTTAGGGCCTTCTACCGTCTCTCTTAGCCCGTTGTGGAGGTAGTAGTATCCTGCTTACTGGCTCTCTTACGACATTTTTAGTATAAGTTCGGGACACTAATCCCTTAGCTATAGTGCATATGTCAAAGGTCTAGTAACCGTCGCTGTTGCCGCTCAATCTCGCGGCAACATTCCAGAGAACAAAAGGGTAGAAACAAGAAAAAAGGAAAAAGGAAAATCATGGCTATAAATACGTTAGAAGAGAAAATGGTGCACGGACTTGGCGATATTTACGATGCCGAGCATCAGTTTCTTGAGATGATGCAGGAAGCGCTGCCGCAGGCAAACTCTGACACAGTGAAATCACTGCTTCAACAACACATCGCTGAGACCGAGCAGCAGATCAGCACGTTGAAGCAGGTTTTCGAAGCTCTTGGGAAGAAGGCCAAGCGGGTTAGCTGCCAGGGTGCTGCTGGCATTGTGGCCGAAAACCAGAAAACGCTGAAGCAAGTCTCCAAGAAGCCAGCCCTGGCTGACCTTGCCATCGCTGGTGGTTCCTCAAAGGTTGAACACTATGAGATCGCTTGTTATAGAAGTTTGATCACTGGTGCCCAGCAAATGGGCCAGAATCAGATCGCGCTACTGCTTCAGCAGAACTTGCAGCAAGAAGAGCAAACCGCACAGAAGATCGAGCAGAGCACGCCAACGTTGTTCCAAAAAGCAATGGCTCAGGCGGCAAGCGCTTAACAGAGATAGTCGGCCAGGATAATCAAAATCGAATAGGGCTCTACTTTGTGTTCCTCGCTGCAGCCGCGATGGAAGGTCCAGTGGAAGAGTCTGCACAAACCGAACAGGAATGAGCGATGGATATCTTAGGCTTTGTCGCGTTAGCCGTGACTGGATTTACTTCGTGTGCGGAATTCGGCTCCTATGCCTTTGTGCATCCTGTGGTTCGTCAACTGCCGCAGGAACACCACATCCGCGTTGAGCAAGGGCTGCTGAAAACCTTCGGCCGGGTGATGCCTGTGCTGATGACGTTGTGCGTGATCTTGTCTATTTCCTACGCCATACAGATGAATGGAGTCGAAGGCACAGCACGCATCGTTCGTTGGGCAGCGGCCGGTTCCTTCAGCGCCGCTTTGCTATCTACCATCATCTTCAATGTTCTGATCAATCTCGCCACAGGACGCTGGAGTGCCGACAATCCACTGGAGCAGTGGAAGGAGACGAGAAATCGGTGGGAGTTCTTTCAAGGCTTACGCTCGTGGCTGCTGCTGATTGGCTTTGTGCTGCTCTGTTTGGCGATGACGCTCCATTCATGAAAAGGATCGTAGCCTTGAGCCGCAGAGAGAGAGCGATTTTGGAATAGAAGTTAAGCTGCTGGTCGCGAAAACTCGGACTGACTTTGATCTTTGCTCTGAGCGCCAGTGATTAATAAATCTGTAACTGTCAGAGGCCATGACATCGTGGACTGTTCCTAATTGAGCCATCAACCACGACATCGTGGACTCTGACGTTGAAAATTCGCTCCAGAGTCTGAGCAAGATCGCTGGAAGGCCTTTCTGGCAGGCCTCTCAGCTTCTCTCCACAATGAAAATAATATCTCCCGGAATCATTCGATTTTATCCATCTTCTGCAACCTCGCAGTCGCACCCGGTCGATGCTGCTACCGTTCTCAGTCAGACGCAAGTTGAGGCCGCTGATCTCTGCCAGGTAGCGACGGCTCTCCAGCATGCGCAGCAGTTTGACCTTCTGCTGGAAGCTGACAAGCGTTGCTGGACGCTGATCCTCTGGCACGAACTCTCGCACGCCTTCATTGATGGCCCGCAGCAAGGCGAGTGGTTCTGGGTCAAGCGATAGATCGCGTGCCCTGAGCTTGACCTGCCACGCACGCGGCGCTCGGCGACCGATCTGCACTCTTCGGTCTACGACTGGACTGCCGCTCCTGCAGTGCTCTGATCAGCTGGCGCAGCTCGGCTGCCGCCCTAGCAGGTAGCAGCGGGCGTCGACTCGGCTGCTCGGCTGCCACGAGTCTCAACTTGTGCGTATCTTTCGCCGCCGCTGCACTCGTCTTATCCGGGTTGTCGCTCGGCTTGCCTGCCATCTCTCTCCTCTGTTCTTATTCTCACCCGTCTTTGTTGGATCAACAGCCCTTGATCAGTCAACCTCGAGGCGTTCCACGATGGCCGCCTTGATACGCTCGATCAGTTGCCGGCGCCCGGTGATGCTTCTTAGATTGATGTTGAACTGCAGCGGCGAGACTCTCGGCAGATCAAAGTAGAGGATCTGCTCTGAAGTCTCACGATCAAAGGCTACCCCGTATGAGTACGGCGTGTCGCTGCGGCCTAGTTCGTCGAGAACGGCTGTGATCACTGCACGCACATCCTCTTTGTCTCTCAGTTGATGCTGGCTCATGCGTCTTCCCGCTTTGCACAATTGGCTTGATCCCTCTCGAGTTGATGCCTTGCATCGAGTGTGGCGAAAAGATTCACCCGCCGCATCAACTCGGTGGCGGTCGCCTGCGGTGAGGATTTGATCTGTCCGGCTTATCCGGTTGCTCCGCTTGTTTCTGATCAGGTGCGGCGTTAAGTTCGTCGAGCAGCCTCCGCGCACGCCCCAGCGCTTCGATGTAACGGCTCGTACTGCCCGACTCGCAAGCTTCAACCAATTGCGTCAGCACCGCATGAAATTCGTCCACCGTACCTGCAAGTCCGGTGTTCAGCTCTTCTAAACGCGCGACCTGCTGGCTCAACTCTTCGACGAAGACCAAGCGTCGTTTCGCTCCCTGCTCTTTAAGTTCTTTGCTCATGGTGTGATTATGCCAATTTAGAGGGCAGCGTGCGACTTGTGGTTGGCGATGTTCTTAAGCCATCGGCTCTCCCTGCCGCAACCGCCACTATTATCTTCCTCCATCAATCAAGTCACTGATCCGCAGTGGCAAAGATGTCGGCGGGTGTGGCTCGCGCTCTTAGTCGGCGGCATACGTGGCGAGCATCGCTTGAGTGAGTTCCCTTGATAGTTCATGCAGCTTGGCCAGCATCCAACTGGGTGTGATCTCGCGCACAGCTGTGCCGAGCCACAGCACGGCCGCGGCTGGCTCCGGCGCTTGGTCATCAGCTTGCGCCCTGGCGACAAGCGGTGTGGCACGTTCCTCTTCTTCCCGATGGATCTGTTAGTCAGTGACTTGCGCGAATGCGAAGGAAGTGTCCTGTGCTGCGTCCTATCCGAGTTCAACCTTGAAGTGTTCTCAGCGGCACTCTTCTTTCATCCTCCGTTGTAGCCAGTGGGATGCATCGAGTCGTTTTCCGATGCATGTGGCGGATCGGGTAAGCGTTCAGTTAGGTCGAGATTTAGATCACTTTTGCAGCAACGATAATCCCAGTTGACCAATTCATTTTTGTCACAACAAGATCGGAGCGGCTTTCTAGCCTTTCGATCAGTTCATCGACTACAGGGGCATGCCCTGCAGGCCACGTCGGCTGTGGCAGCATGTCATCAATCACGTACAGGCCACCGCACTTCAGTACGCGTAAAGCGTCTTCGAGCTGAGTGTATTTGCCCGGCCAGGTGTCAGCGAAGATCAGGTCAAACTGTGCATCACAGGCTCTCCTTAGCCAGACACCACCATCCTCATTGTGGAACCTGACCTTTGTGTTCTCGCCGAGATGCTTCAGCGCAACCCCCAGCACTGTCTGGTCCTGCTCAATCGAGGTAAGGTGTGATCGCTCATCCATCCCGTCAAGAATCCAGGCTGTGGCGAACCCGGTTCCCGTTCCGAGTTCAAGGAACCTGCCGGCAGGCTTCGTGGCGACCAGTGTCCGGAGCAGCGAGCCGGTCAAGCGATCGGAGGCCATGTCGAAGCCCAAAGCCTCTGTCTCTGCGAGGATCGACTCCAGCTGAGCGGGGCAGCTTCGATGCGCTTGATCGTTCATTCTGTTCACTCTGGCTGAGGAAGTCATTCTGTGTCATAGAACAACTGAAAGGTTACATAGTTCATCATGCTTAAGCTTTGAGCGCCCTCCGCTACGCTCCGGGCGCAGCTACGCACCCGGCCACACACATGAAAGGTCAATCAGCCGCATGCCCGCATCAGCTTCGGATGGCCAGCCACTTCGCGCCGTGTGCCTTCGCTCATCAAGTGTTCACCAACCATTACACCGCCTGCGGGTTAAGATCGAAGACTTCCTCTTTGGCAGCCGCCATCGGCTCGATAAGTGTGACGACGCTTTGGACACTGACACACAAGGCATCAGCTACTTCGATCACCTTCCGCCCGCCGCTTGATTTGTCATCACAATAAACT
>JACCTF010000158.1 GCA_013812565.1 Pyrinomonadaceae bacterium
CTGCGAGTCCACGCGGCAGGCCCGGCCAGCGCGATTCGCAAGGGTGAGGTGCTTTGTCCCCGTTCGAACATTTGGCGAGCAGCGAGCGGCGCGTAACGCTCGCCGATCATCCGGTGATGATGAGCCGCGTCGCGTACGCTGTAGTGCAGAAGGTCGCCGTGAAGCGTCTGGATACGTGCGTCTTTATCCATCTTCACGGATTCGTGAACCAGAGCCTGTTCCCAATAACCACGTCCCTTCCGGTAAAGTCTCAACTGATAGTCCGGATACCAGCCCCCGCCGCGTATCCATCTATTCATATAGAACGAACGGCGCGCGATGCGGTAGCCATCTGCCAGTTGCCCATCGTCTGCGCCCCGTAACTCCTTGATGGATGCGAGCAACTCACCTGTAACGCGCTCGTCCGAATCTAAACTGAAAATCCAATCGTACTTCGCCGCTTCCGCCGCAAACTGTTTCTGTGCACCGAAACCCGGCCACGGCCGGTTGATGACCCGCGCCCCGCACTCGTGAGCAATAACGCGCGTCTCGTCGGTTGACTCAGAATCTACGACCAACACTTCATCGGCCCAAGCGACCGATTCACACGCGTGGCGAATGTTATCCGCTTCGTTGAAGGTGATAATCGTGGCGGTGAGCTTCACTCCGTTTGAAAGGATGAAGGCGGAAGGCAGAAGGATGAAGTGAAGACAACAGAGCCATCTGCTTCTTATTCATCCTTCATCCTTTTATCTTCCCGTTGGGGCTTCGACGATCACGTTGTTGGCGCGCAGGGTGGTTGATGTCGCGCGCTGCAAATCGGCGAGCGCTTTGTTGTAGTCCGTCTCGGCGCGCAGTTCCAGGTTGCGGGCGTTAGTAAGTTGGTTTAGACGTTGGAACAAGAAATAGGTTGTTGAGCGTCCGACTTCGTTCAAGCGCCGCTCGCCCGCTAGTTGAAGTTCGGCGTTCTCGCGGGCCTGGCGCGACGTGAGCACGCGCCGCCGTGCGGTCTCTACGGACTGCGCCGCATTACGCACTTCAACTTCTATTGCTTGCTCCTGTGTGCGCGTCGAAGCCGCCAGTTGATTTTGCACAATGCGCGCTCCGGCGAGTTGCGCTTCGGCCGTGCGGTTGCGGAATGGAATTTCAATCGTTACGCCGACGATGACGTTGCGCGTGTTGAAGCCGAACAGGTTGCGCACTGTGCGCCCGTAACCGCCGACCAAGGTTTCGTTGACAGCGCGCGTTTGCGGTGTGATCAAAGGAATGTCCGCGGGCGCAAGCCCTTGTGCCGCACGTAGCTGGTTAATCTGCGTCAGCAGAAAAGCATTGCCACTTGTTGCCGGGTTACCAAAGATGAGGGGCACCTGCCCGGTTCTGTTGTCACCGATTGTGTTGTCACCGGGATTTGTCGTACCGCCCGTGATCGTTCCCGTTGGAATAACGGGGGTGCCCGCTAGGCCGGTGGTTGAAACCGTTGAAACGATGTCGATGCGGGGGCGCGTTTGGTTGCGAAGATACTGAAGGTCGATGTTGCTGATGTCTTGTTGAAGACGCAGCCGACCGAGTTCAGGACGATTCGTGCGCGCTTCGGAGAGCGCATCAGTGAGATTAATCGGTTTCGGATCATAGGTCGGGACATCCGTCGGCGTCAGCGTGGCTGACCACTCGCGCGCCAGTGGATCGCGCAGCATTAGTTGCTTGAGGTTGTTCTCCGCAATCGAGACATTCTGCGCGGCGACCAAAACATCAGCTTCACGGTTGGCGAGTTCCGTCTGCACTTCGGCCCTTTCGAGCGGCGCGGTTGCTCCGGCGGCCAC
Organism: Pyrinomonadaceae bacterium; assembly: GCA_013812565.1. Taxonomy (GTDB): domain Bacteria; phylum Acidobacteriota; class Blastocatellia; order Pyrinomonadales; family Pyrinomonadaceae; genus JACCTF01. The sequence goes on from JACCTF010000158.1 coordinate 1,800, forward strand.
GCGCGCTTCGGTTTGTCGAAATTGCTCGCGCGTCAAGTTCAAGTTGTCGATGCGGTTCTCTTGATCGCGCAGGGCAAAGACTAAATCCCAGTAGGCGCGCTGCACACGCGCGATGACATCGATGGTCAAGCGACGGAAGTCGGCATCCGATTGTTCAAGGCGCTTGCGTTGGATGCGTATGTCGCGTCGGTAACGATCAATTGAACGGTTGCGCAAGAGCGGCTGTGTAAATTGCACGCCGAGGTTTGACGAATAGAATGGGCTGAGTTGGGCGAAGGTTGAACCGGTGGTTTCGCGCGTGTTGTTGAAGAAAAAGTTGTACTGCCCGCCGCCTCGACCAAAGAGTTTAACCACGTTCGGGTTGAGGTTAAGGTCTGTGACGGTGAGCGTGCCCGATTCGTTTGAACCGCCGAGGGTGCTGGCAATCGGCGTGACACGATTGCTGATCTCCGGCGTGATCTGGAAGACCGGATCATAGACGCCCTCGAACGCGCGCAGTTGCGTCTCCGCATAACGAACATCATCGCGCGCAAACTCAATCTCATTGTTGCTCTCAAGCGCGCGACGGATAGCTTCATTAAGCGTGAGTGAAAGCGTGTTGTCGCCGGTGACACCGAGCCGGGTTAAATCAGGGAGCGGCGGCAGAGGTCTGGCCTGCAAATTTGTAAAGATTGGTTCACGCAATTGCTCGCCGGTGGCTGAAGGAGTCGTCCCCGGCGTCGTTGTTTGTACGCCTTGCGGGTCTGTTGCGGATGGTGCGGGCGATGTTGGCGACGCTGGCGATGTGGGCTGGGGTGCAGCTCCACTCTGCGTTGTGCCAGTTGTGCTCGGAGGCGCTTGCGGCGCGGGACGCTCGGTGCCCGGTGGGGCGGTCGGGTCCTGTGTTACAGGCCGCGCTTCAATTGGCACGGGCGCACGTTGTCCGGTGCCCGGTGGGCGCGTCGCATCTTGCTGTGAAGGGCTGGGACGTGGCGCAGTCGTTGGCGCGGGGCTAGGCCGTGGCGCAGTGGTCGGGGTCTGCGCGCGGGCTTGCAGGAAGGTAGGCGGGAGGGCGACGGCGCACACCGTCAAGCAGAGCACGAAGATGTGCGAGACTCGGCGCAAGCGTAAACTTTGCATTAATCCGGCAACTCCTTAAAAATCGGAAAACATGATGTACTACGTTGGATGACCGACGATGGTTACAAAACCAGTAAACACGAGCACGATGAATCAATCCTTACTACGCTCTAGGCGCGAACGCAGTTTCAAAAACATTATGCGGGCAGAGGGTGCTTGACAGTCAATGCGTCGGAGGCTTATCTTGCCCGTCTTCATACGCAACCGTTCTCAACTTTCTCACTATAGAGCTTTGCAGTCGAACGTGCGTCAAACGTTTCGCGTGCGAAAGGCTCGCTTCTTGAAATCAATTGTCGGCGAGGGAGGTCTTCAAATAAATGGCGGTTAAAGTTGGAATTAATGGTTTTGGACGTATCGGGCGCAACGTATTGCGCACATCGCTTGGCGATGCGGACATTGATTTTGTTGCGGTCAACGATCTAACGGATACAAAGACGCTCGCGCATCTGCTCAAATACGATTCGCTGCTTGGCAATCTTGAGCAAGAGATCACCGCAACGGACAACGGCATTCGCGTCGGCCAGGACGAGTTCCGCGTCTTCTCCGAAAAAGACCCGGCCGCCATCGATTGGGAATCCGTCGGCGCAGAGATCGTTATCGAATCCACCGGCCGTTTCACCAATGCCGAAGACGCGAAGAAACATTTGCGCGGCACGGTTAAGAAAGTGATCATCTCCGCGCCCGCTAAAAACGAAGACATCACGATTGTCCTCGGCGTCAACGAAGACAAATACAATCCGAGCGAACACCACGTTGTCTCCGGCGCTTCCTGTACCACTAACTGTCTCGCGCCGATTGCGAAAGTCATGCACCAGAAGTTCGGCATCCGCGCGGCGCAGATGACTACGATCCACTCCTATACCAACGACCAGCAACTGCTCGATCTACCACACAAGGATCTGCGCCGGGCGCGCGCCGCCGCCCTTTCGATGATTCCAACTTCGACCGGCGCGGCCAAGGCCGTCGCGCTCGTGATGCCTGAACTCAAAGGGAAGTTCGACGGCATCAGCGTGAGGGTTCCGACGCCCAACGTCTCGCTCGTTGATGTCGTGATGGAGCTTGAACGAGAAACCACCAAAGAGGAAGTCAACACCGCATTGAAGGATGCTGCCGGTGAAGAACTCCGCGGCATCCTCGCTGTTTCTGAAGAGCCGCTCGTTTCAGTTGACTACCGCAAGAATGAGAATTCATCCATCGTCGACGCCGAGTATACAAAGGTCATCGGCGGCCGGATGGTCAAAGTGCTTTCATGGTACGACAACGAGTGGGGCTACTCGTGCCGCGTGCGTGACCTCGTCAAGTACATGGCGCAGAAAGGACTGTAGAAAAGTTATGAGTGATAGGTGATGAAGAATGAGTAAAACCTCATTCTTTCTCATCACTCGTTACACATGACTCATCTTGCTTATGAACAAACTTTCGATCAAAGACCTTGATTTGCAGGGCAAGCGCGTCTTCATGCGCGTGGATTTCAATGTGCCAGTGAAGGACGGCAAGGTTGAAGATGATACAAGAATCCGCGCCGCGTTGCCGACAATTCAGTACGCCGTGGACCAAGGGGCAAAAGTAATTTTGGCTTCTCACTTGGGCAGACCGAAGGGAAAGAGAGTAGAAAAATACAGCCTGAAACCCGTCGCCCAAAAGCTAGAGGAACTTCTGAAACCGCAGTATGCAGGTGAGATTTTGCGTGAAAATCAACCAGCTTCCGATCCCACAATTACAGAGGTTGTGTTTGCTGATGAATGTATTGGTGATGAGGTGGAAGCGAAGTTAGCCGCTCTGTACTCGGACCAAGTTCTACTTCTTGAAAATTTGCGCTTTCATGCTGAGGAGGAGGAGAACGACGAACAGTTTGCGAAGGAACTCGCTAATCTGTGTGATCTGTACGTCAACGATGCCTTTGGCACGGCGCATCGCGCGCACGCTTCGACGGCCGGGATCACGAAGCATGTCGAGCGGGCGGCGGCAGGTCTGCTAATGGAAAAGGAACTTGAGTATCTCGGTCGCGTGCGCGATAACCCTGAGCATCCGTTCGTGGCGATTCTCGGCGGCGCGAAAGTCTCGGACAAGATCAGCGTGATCAATGCGCTCATCGAACGCCGTGTTGACAAGCTCTTGATCGGCGGCGCGATGGCTTATACGTTCTTCAAGGCTGAGGGCTTCACCGTCGGCAAGTCGCTGGTTGAAGATGACAAACTGGACACGGCGAGGGAGATCAAACAGAAGGCCGAAGCGGCGGGCGTCGAACTACTGCTGCCGACAGATCACCAAGTCGTCGATAGCTACGATCCGCTTCACAGTCGCAAAACGATACCTGTCGAATTTACCAACGCCGGACTGGTCGGGTTAGACATCGGTGCAGAAACCGTCACGCTTTTCTCTAACGCCCTAAAGGATGCGAAAACCATTATCTGGAACGGCCCGATGGGGGTCTTCGAAGAAAAGGGGTTTGACGAAGGCACCATCGGGATTGCGCGCGCCGTGGCAGAAGCGGCCAAGCGCGGCGCAACTGTCGTGGTCGGCGGCGGAGATTCGGTCGCCGCCGTAACCCAAGCGGGTGTCGCCGATCAGATCACACACATCTCTACCGGAGGCGGCGCTACGCTCGAATTCCTCGCTGGTGACGAACTGCCGGGAGTCGCTGCGCTCAACGACAAAGAATGAGATGTCAGATGCTAGATGTCAGTGAATGCCTTTCACTGACATCTAGCATCTGACCTCTCATTCTTTGTCGTTGAGCGCAGCGACCCCCGGCAGTTCGTCGCCGGCGAGGAATTCGAGCGTCGCGCCGCCCCCGGTAGAGATGTGTGTGATCTGATCGGCGACACCCGCTTGGGTTACGGCGGCGACCGAATCCCCGCCGCCGACTACGACGATTGCGCCGCCCTCGGCCGCTTCTGCCACAGCACGCGCAATCCCGATGGTGCCTTCATCAAACCCCTTTTCTTCAAAGACCCCCATCGGCCCGTTCCAGATAATCGTTTTCGCATCCTTCAGGGCGTTAGAGAAAAGTGTGACGGTTTCTGCACCGATATCTAACCCGACCAGTCCGGCGTTGGTAAATTCGACAGGTATCGTTTTGCGACTGTGAAGCGGATCGTAGCTATCGACGACTTGGTGATCTGTCGGCAGCAG
>JACCTF010000178.1 GCA_013812565.1 Pyrinomonadaceae bacterium
AAGGAACACCCACCGCCGCTCCCTGTGCATACGTTACATGCTCAGGGAGCGTGTGCACCTCACGCTCATCGCAGAGCACACGCTCGGCATAAGCGCCGCTTGCTCCGACATACACGCGGTCGCCAACTTTTACGCGCTCGACTTCTCCGCCGACCACTTCCACAACTCCGGCCGCATCAACCCCTGGCGTGTAAGGCAGTGGGCGCTGACCATACGCTCCCGAACGGATGTAGGTATCAACCGGATTTACTCCAACGGCATGCGCGCGTACAAGCACTTGTTTTGCACCCGGTTGCGGATCGGGCACCTCCTCCAGACGCATCACCTCCGGCCCACCAAACTCATGCACGCGGATCGCTTTCATGTTTCGCTCCTGTTGATCTTAAGTTCGACAGATTTTCAATTAACACTGGTTCCACCTCGTCGGCGAGGTCGAAGCCGAAGACGCGCGAATAGAAGTAAAGCTCACCATCGAGGGCGCGCCGGATATTCTCCGCACGGCGAAACCCGTGTTGTTCGCCTGCGAACGGCACATATGCGACCGGCAACTTTTTAGCCTGAAGCGCCTCGACCATCATCTCGGCTTGATTCGGCAATACTATTTTGTCTTCCAACCCTTGAAAGAAGATCACCGGACACGCCAGGCGATCAGTGAAATGGATCGGCGAGCGTTCCCGGTATAAGTCAGCACGCTCCGGATACGGACCAATCAAGCCGTCAAGGTAACGCGACTCAAACTTGTGCGTCTCCTTTGCCAGCGCTTCGCAATCGCTCACACCATAGTGGCTCGCACCCGCTTTGAACAAATCGCGAAAGGTGAGCGCACAGAGCGTTGTATAACCACCCGCGCTGCCGCCGGTGATTGTGCATCTCTGCTCGTCCACTTCATTGCGCTCGATAAGATAGCGCGCTCCGTTCACGCAATCGTCAACATCAACAATGCCCCACTGCCCGCGCAACCGTTCGCGGTATGCGCGACCGTAGCCGGTGCTTCCGCCATAGTTGACATCAAGCACACTAACGCCGCGACTGGTCCAGTATTGAATCTCCAAACGCAACGTGGTCGAAGCGGCAGCGGTCGGGCCACCATGACTTTTTACAAGCAAGGGCGGTCGGTCGCCGGGCGGTGCGGTGTAGTCTCGGTTACGGGGCGGATAGAAAAACGCGTGCGCTGTTTGTCCGTCGGTTGTTGGAAACTCAACTGCTTGCGGAATAGATAAGTATCCGTCATCAATCGTCACGTCGCTGGCGCGCCGCAGCACAGTTGTTTGCGAGGTTGCCAGATCAATACTGACAATCCGCCCCGTCTCCGTTGGCGAGCCGGCGCGAAAGACGGCGCGCCCAGAACTCGCGCGAAGGAACGTGATGTCCGTGTACGGAGTTTCAATCGGTTCGAGTTTGCCCGTCGCTGTGTCGAGTCTTGCGAGGCGCATTGTTCCCCGCTCGGTGTACGTGCAGATGATGCTTTCCCCTGACTCGAACGCATAGGTAGACATCCCGAAGACCCACTGTGGTAAACCGAACTCAGCCTGCATCTCACACAACGGCACGACGCGCCCGTTCGATTCCAACCGATTCAGATTCCACCAGCCGCTTCGATCAGAAACAAAATATAGCGTGCTGTCGGGCGACCACTGTGGTTGGAAGATTGATTCACTTCCGCCGCCCGCCACACGCTCGATCTTTTGCAGCGAGCCGTCATGGCCGAATTCTCCGACATACAACTCGCAACCATCCCACGGCATGTTCGGATGGTTCCATGACAGCCAGGCAAGTCGCCTCCCGTCGGGACTCAAGCGCGGCGACGAATAGAAGTCGCTGCCGGAGACGAGCGCCAGTCCGCCTCCGCCGGTATCTTCGGCGACGTCCGCATCAAGCTCGATCCCCATCAAAGTGTTAACGGCTTCTCGACCCTCGACAGTGTGATCCTCACGCACGCAGATCAAACGCTGGCGGCCTCGATCAACCACCATGTCTGCGTGGCGCATGTCCACACCGGCAGGCGTCAGCGGGCGCGGCCCTACGTCAGGCGCTTGAAGGTAGAGACGCCCATCGGCGAAGTTCGAGAAGTAGATCATGCCGTCAGCCACGGTGAAGTCGCCGCCGCCATACTCATGAACGCGCGTCCGCGCATTAAAACCGACGGGCGTTATATCAAGATTCGCTCCATCTGCTCCACGCCTTACGATGACGCTTCGTCCGCCTTCACCGGGGCGCACCTCGATCCAGTAAGCGTCTTCGCCATCGAGCACGACTTGGGTTAGGCCGACCGCTCCGCGAACAATCAACTCCGACGTGAGCGGTGACTTCCAAGAACCATACGGGGCTGTTTGTGTCTGAGCCATTCTTTACCTTCTCGCTGTTTGTAACAGGGATCGACAAGAGCGACAGGATTGAACATAAAACATGATGCCTGGTTGTTAATTTTACGTCGGCCATCCTCCGCACAATTCCGGCAGAGCCGCGTACGTTGTCTAGGCAGACCTTTGTACCTACTTTTCTTGGAACAGTAAAGTCGCGTACTGTTGCGGTTCTATAAGAAAGCTTACGTTGTCAGATGCAATCTCGGCTTGTGAGATTTAGGCGGACGTCAAGTGTCGTGTGCCGTCTTTGGAGCAAGGTAACATTTGTCGCAAAATGTGATATGTATCGAGAATTGGTCCGCTTTGATTTGAAAGGATTGAGAAGATGAACAACAAGGTACGGTGGGGAGTGCTGGGTGCGGCTAAGATCGCGATCAACAAAGTCATCCCGGCCATGCAGCGGGGCGCGTTGTCTGAGGTGGTGGCAATTGCCTCAAGGGACTTGCAGAAAGCTGAAGCAGCGGCTCGCAGCTTAGGGATTCCGAAGGCTCATGGTTCTTATGATGAACTGCTTGCCGACAGGGATGTGGAAGCGATCTATAACGCTTTGCCCAATCATCTGCACGTTCCCTGGTCGATCAAAGCTGCCGAAGCAGGCAAACATGTTCTGTGCGAGAAGCCGATCAGCCTTACGGTCGAAGACGTCGCGCAGCTTTTAGCAGTGCGCAACCGCACCCGTGTGAAGATCGGCGAAGCCTTCATGGTTCGCACTCATCCGCAATGGACGGAGACGCTTCGCCTGATCAGACAGGGCCGCATCGGAGAGTTGCGCTCCGTCATGGGCCACTTCAGCTACTTCAACCAAGACCCGGCGAACATTCGTAACATCTCTGAGTATGGTGGCGGCGCGCTGATGGACATCGGATGCTATCCGGTCACGACTTCACGGTTCATCTTCGGGGAAGAACCCAGCAGAGTTCAAGGCTTGATAGAACGCGACCCGGAAATGAAGATTGATCGACTCACATCCGCAATCCTCGACTTCCCTTCCGGGCAAGCGGTCTTCACCTGCAGCACACAACTTGTGCCTTACCAGCGGATGCACTTCTTCGGCACGCAGGGCCGTATTGAAATCGAGATCCCCTTCAACGCGCCAACCGACCAGCCATGTCGTATCTTCCTTGACGATGGATCAAGCCTCTCCGGCAAAAGCATCGAGACGATAGAGACTCCGGCCACAGATCAGTACACAATCCAGGGCGACCTCTTTTCCCAGGCCATCCGCGAAGACACGGAGGTTCCCGTTTCACTCGAAGATTCCGTAAAGAACATGGCGACCATCGAAGCGATATTCCGCTCGGCAGAATCGGGCACATGGGAAAAACCATAGTAATGAATGATGATAATGAGTGAGAACAGTTGTTTAGCTTTTTACTCATCATGCATCACTCATCACTTCTTATTACTCATCACTTGTTTGAAGTGTTTCCAGAGGGCGTCGGATTGAATGGCAGTGATCCAAGTAATGGTCGCGGCTTTGCGCTTCGTGGCTTCGGTGCGAGCCGGATGTGTGAAGCGCATGTCGTCGCGGAGCGCGGGGCGTGGATAGATTTTGCCGCGGGTGAGTCCGAGCAGGTAAGCGACGGTGACTTGATCCCAGACGGGCCACGTGTCAGGACTGCCGGTGACCTTTTGGCAAAGCTCGGCTTCCTTGTCAAGCCAGGCGGTATGCAGGTCTGCAAGGTAGCGTCCAGGGAGTCCGTGCTCGGCGAAGAGTTCGTGAGCCTGACGGCGACCTATTAAGAGATCGCGCTTGGTGACTGCAGCATCCCCGACCGTAATCGGAGCACGCGATTCGAGCAGCACCTGCCAAGCGCGCACGTCATTCTTCACGTTCCACGGATCATCCCCCACGGGCCACCCTTCAAACCCCATCGCGATGATCTCAACGCGGTCGGCAAAATGGGGTTCGATCAACAGCGCCGAAGCAACATCGGTGGCCGCGCCCGTGACGAGCACCGCCAGGCGGCGCGCCGGTGAATGGATGCGGGATTGCTCTAGAAGAAATTGAACGCCGCGATTGTCGAGCGCCCGGGTCTTATCCGTCAGCGGCACGCTGGAACCGGCGATGATGGGGGGGCGAGTTTTAAGTGGCAGGTGATCAAAGACTTCTTTGGAGACACGTGCGGCCGTGTCGGCAGCGGGAGCAGCGAGCGACGGCGCGTGTGTCGTGACCACGCCGCGCAACTCCAGTTCGGGTGCCAGCGCAAGTTGGGCCAGCGTCCACTGGTCATCCATGTCAGCGCCGCAATCAGTAGTAAGTACAACAGCGCGCCGCGCTGCCGGAGTTGGCGGGCGACGTCCGTTTCGTCCGGTCTTCGGCGTCTGCGCCGACGAAGTGGTGCCAAAGACGAGCGTTATCAACAGCGGCGCTATCAAATTTGCGACAAGCAAACGTTTCTGTTTCAGCATCATTGATACCTCTACGGCGACTGTCCTCTGGACAGCACACCAAGCTTAGCGGCAAATACATGCCCGCCGCAAAGCGGCAAGAAGCGGTGCGTCTCCTTGACCTTGTGACCCGCTTTGGAGTAAGACGCAGGAACTTCGATGTCGAACTTCAGCAAAAGTGATTGGGGAGAGTTGTTCAAGAATTAGAGCACTTCCCAGTTGTGTGTAGGGAAAGTTGATTCTCACCACAGAGGCACAGAGACACACAAAGGTGGCACAGAGAAAAAGCCTCTGTGATCTCTGTGTCTGCGCGTTCTCTGTGTTAAATACTTATGTGTCCTACACTCATGGTGGGAGCGCGCCGGCGCTCACGCGAACGCCACACGATATGGAAAAAGAAACGTTCAAACGGAGAAGAAATGAGAAGTACAAGAATCACAAATCTACTATTGCAAGTGGTACAAACCGCTGTGTTAGTTATCATATGTGTAGCAGGCGCGTCGGCTCAACGCAGGGTGAATGGCGCTATTTACACCAATCCAGCGCTCGCTGGCGACTACCCCGATCCGTCGGTGATCCGCGTCGGGAGGGATTACTGGGCCACCGCTACGACCTCCGAATGGGGGCCGGAGTTCCCCATCCTGCACTCGCGCGACCTCGTTAATTGGCGCATCGTCGGCGCAGTTTTTCGGCAGCGTCCCGCATGGTCGGTCGGCAACTACTGGGCACCCGAAATCTCGCAGGATCGAGGTCGCTACTTTGTTTACTACACGGCCCGAAAGAAAGACGGCCCGCTCTGTGTCGCCGTCGCCACTGCCGCGAAACCATCCGGGCCATATACAGATCATGGGCCGCTCACCTGCCAAGAGGCTGGTTCCATCGACGCCTTTCCGATCAGAGATGAAAAGGGCAAGCTTTACTTGGTGTGGAAAGAAGATGGCAACAGCCGCAAATTGCCGACGCCGATCTGGGCACAGCCGTTGTCAAGCGACGGCACCAAGCTGATCGGAGACAAGAAGGAACTCATTCGCAACGATGCCCCGTGGGAAGCACAGCTCGTCGAGGGACCGTTTATCATGCAGCGTGGTGGATGGTTCTACATGTTCTACTCGGGCAACGCTTGCTGCGGCCGGGAATGCAACTATGCTCTGGGCGTCGCGCGTTCGCGTGCATTACTCGGACCGTGGGAGAAGAATGGGGCAGACCCGATCCTCAAAGGCAACGATCAGTGGAAATGCCCGGGACACGGCAGCATCGTGTCGGACGTGAGCGGGCGCGACTTTCTGCTCTATCACGCTTACCACCCGGAAGACTCTGTTTACGTTGGACGCCAAGCCCTGCTTGATGAAGTCGAATGGGGCAAAGATGGTTGGCCCACAATCAACGAAGGTCGCGGCCCGCGGGGGCGTGCGCCAGCCCCGCTCGGCATCCCTGAGCGCAACGCCGAGTACACTTTCTTCGATGACTTCGCGGGGCCACGCTTGAGCGAAGGTTGGCAGTGGCCGCAAGCCAACCAACCCCGTGCGCGCATCAACCGCGCGCGGGGGGGACGCCTTATCCTTGAGCCGAATCTTCAATCGAACGCGCGCCGTGACGTGCTCGCCGCAGTCGTCGCACGGTCGACAACCGTGGGGGATTACACTGCGACGACTAGAATGCCAAACGAGATGAGCACTGAAGCATTTGCCGGTTTGGCGGCATACGGCGACAGTGAAAACGCGCTCGGAGTCGGAGTCAATGCCGGAGGCGAGGCTGTCGTTTGGCGACGCGAGAAGAACGAGCACAATGAAGTTGCAAAGATTGATAAGCCTCGCGGGTCGTTCACCTACCTGCGTATGCGAGCGACCGACGGACGCCGCTACCGCTTCGCCGTCAGCGGTGACGGACGCAATTGGAAAGAGGTGGGAGGAGACGTAAACGGCGAACACTTGCCGCCATGGGATCGCGGGGTGCGCGTCGCCCTCACCCGTAACGGCGCAGAAGGTGCGGGCGCTGTCTTCGACTGGCTACGCATCACGCCCGCCCGTTGATGCGCTTACCGAGTATGAAACCAATAGGAAACAAAGAATGAAATCGTGGATAGATATGCAGCGGGTCACCATGCTTGTCATCGTTACAACATTGGCGCTGACGAATTCAACATTTTCCGGTTGCGCGAAGAAAGAAGAAAGCGTTTCCGGCAGCGGATCTTCAGCACCAGCGAAGAGTAGTAACGGCAAGATCGTCGTCGGCTTCTCGCAGATGGAGAGCAACAATCCTTGGCGCATCGCCGAAACCAACAGCATTATGGAAGAAGCACGCAAGCGCGCCAACCGGTTCGACCTCGTGGTCACCGACGCGCAAGGGCAAACGTCAAAGCAGGTCTCTGATGTCGAAGATTTAATCGCGCAGCGGGTTAATGCGATCTTCCTCGCCCCGCGTGAATTTGAAGGCTTAGCCCCGGCGCTGCAAGCGGCGAAGGAAGCACGCATTCCCGTCTTTCTCATTGATCGCGAAGCGGCGGGTGTCGCCGGCGAAGATTACATCGCTTTCCTCGGCTCGAACTTCGTTGAGCAAGGCCGACGCGCCGCCGAATGGTTGATCAAAGAGACGAACGGCAAGGCCGGCATCGTTGAGTTGACAGGCACCGCCGGCTCGTCCGTGGCGCGCGACCGCTCACAAGGCTTTATGAACGAGATCAAGCAGCATCCCGACATGAAGATCATCGCTTCGCAGACCGGGGACTTCTCCCGCGCCGCCGGGCAGAAGGTGATGGAGAACATCATCCAATCCAAGAATCGGGAGATCACCACCGTCTATGCACACAACGATGAGATGGCAATTGGCGCAATCCAAGCGCTCAAAGCAGCCGGACTGAAGCCCGGCCATGATGTGCTGATCGTTTCAGTTGACGGCGAAAAAGACGCCCTCAAAGCCATCATCAACGGCGAGATGAACATCACCGTCGAGTCGAACCCACGCTTCGGGCCACTCGCTTTCGATACGTTAGAAAAACATCTCCGCAAAGAGAACATACCAACAAAGATAATACTCGAAGACCGCTTCTTCGACCGCGGTAACGCCGAGCAGTTCGTCGAAGAGGCATACTGAAGGCAGATGTTAGATGTCGGATTCCAGATGTCAGTATCTGCTTTTTCTAGTATTTGACATCTATTCGTTATGACTCCAAAAAACTCACTCCTCCGCATGGAGGGCATTACGAAGAGCTTCGCGGGTGTGACGGCGCTGGCGAATGTTGATTTCGCCGTGGAGCGCGGCGAGGTTCATGCGCTTGTGGGAGAAAACGGCGCAGGCAAATCTACGCTCATTAAAATCTTGACGGGTGCTTACCAGCGCGACGGCGGTACGATCCGGCTGGAGGGGCAATCCGTAAATTTTCGCACGCCGGAGGAAGCGCAAAGTCGCGGGGTGGTCGCGGTCTACCAAGAGGTGAATCTACTGGCGTTCCGCACCGTGGCCGAGAACATCTTTCTGGGGCGTGAGCCGCGCCGCTTCGGGTTGATCCATTGGAAGCGGATGAACCGAGATGCTCACGTGCTGCTGGAGAGATTGGGTTTGGAGATCGACCCGCGGGCGACGCTCGGAAGTCTCAACATCGCGCTGCGGCAGATGGTCGCGATTGCGCGCGGCATTTCACTGGGAGCAAAAGTGTTGGTGCTGGATGAGCCGACGAGTTCCTTAATGGAACATGAGGTAACGGTTCTCTACGATTTGGTGCGACGACTGCGAGCGGAAAACGTCGGGATCGTTTATATCAGCCATCGCTTCGATGAAGTGTATACAATCTGTGACCGCGCGACGATTCTCCGCGACGGCAGGCTGATCGGCACCAGGCGGCTCGCCGAACTCGACCGGCTTGATCTGGTGTGCTTGATGTTGGGC
>JACCTF010000181.1 GCA_013812565.1 Pyrinomonadaceae bacterium
GTTCTGGCGTCGCGCGCTTCACGATGGGATGGTGCCGAACACAGCTTTACCAGCCAAGACAGTGGCGATACAGGGGCCGGGGGCAAGCACCGGAAGTGAACCGCAAACTTCCGGTTCGGGGTTAGACATCGTGTTTCGCGCTGATCCGAGCGTTTACGATGGGCGGTTTGCGAATAACGGGTGGTTGCAGGAGTTGCCGAAGCCACTGACTAAACTGACATGGGACAATACGGTATTGATCAGCCCCGCGACGGCAAAGCGTTACGGAATCGGGTACGAGATACAGTGGAAGGGCGGCAACGCTGATTCTGATGTGGTTGAGCTAACGTATCAGGGACGCACGGTGCGAGGACCTGTCTGGGTGCTGCCCGGGCACCCGGATGACACCGTGACGGTGCATCTCGGCTATGGCCGAACGCGCGCTGGGAAAGTCGCCGATGGTCAGGGCTTCGATGCTTACAAGCTTCGAACGTCGAACGCGCCCTGGTTCGGCACAGGCGTTGAAATGCGGAAGACGGGCGAGACGTACCCGCTGGCCGTCACGCAGCTTCATCACAACATGGAGGGGCGCGACATCGCACGCTCCGGCACGCTGCTGGAATACCTTAGAGATCCGAACGCGACTTCCGCGGGAGAGAATCTCGCTCACGCCGCGCGTGAACACAGCGAAGGGCATCACGGGGACGAACCACCGCCTTCGTTCTACCCGGAATGGAAATACGAAAAGGAATGGTATGCCTGGGGGATGGCAATCGACGTAAACGCCTGCGTCGGGTGTAACGCCTGTGTGGTCGCTTGCCAATCGGAGAACAACATTCCCGTGGTCGGCAAGGAACAAGTGATGCGCGGCCGCGAGATGCACTGGTTGCGCGTTGACAGCTATTACACGGGTGAAGAGAACAACGTGGAAGGCCCTCTGTTCATGCCGATCGTGTGTATGCACTGCGAGCTGGCGCCGTGCGAGCCGGTCTGCCCCGTAGTGGCTACCGTGCATGATGATGAAGGATTGAACCTACAGGTTTACAACCGCTGCATCGGAGTTCGCTACTGCTCGAACAACTGCCCGTACAAAGTACGCAGGTTCAACTTCTTCCTCTACCAGGACTGGGACACTCCGCAATACAAGCTGATGCGCAACCCGGAAGTGTCTGTGCGAAGCCGCGGCGTGATGGAGAAGTGCACTTACTGTGTTCAACGAATTCAGTGGGGCAAGATCGAAGCGGGCAAAGAGAATCGTCGCATACGGGACGGCGAGGTGGTGACGGCATGTCAGGCCGTGTGTCCAACCGAGGCCATTGTCTTCGGCGACATCAACGATCCTGAGAGCCGCGTCACGAAGCTGAAAAAGTTGGAACGCAACTATTCATTGTTGGGTGAATTGGGAACCAGACCACGCACCACGTACCTTTCGGCGATGCGTAACCCGAATCCTGAAATAAAGGCTGAGACACACGGGACCGAGGAACGGACACGTCATGAGTAGCGTTACACAAGAACATCCACACGAAACCGTGGCACGCCAAGCAACGGCCGACCACTTAAACGGCGGTTATCCGGTAATCGAACCGGGCCACTCCTTCGCCTCGGTCACAGACAAGATCAGTTCCATTGTGCTCACCCGTCGAACCCCGCTCGGCTGGTTTATCGGCTTTGCTATGGCGTTCGCCGTCGTGCAGTTATTGATGCTGTCAATCGCGTGGCTGCTGTTGAACGGCATCGGGGTGTGGGGCAACAACGTGCCGGTCGGTTGGGCGTTCGACATCATCAACTTCGTCTGGTGGATCGGCATCGGTCACGCCGGAACGCTGATCTCCGCGATTCTGTTGCTCTTTCGCCAGGATTGGCGAACTTCGATCAACCGCTTCGCGGAAGCGATGACGCTCTTCGCCGTGGCCTGCGCAGGGATCTTCCCGGCGCTCCATACGGGGCGACCCTGGCTCGACTACTGGCTGTTTCCCTATCCAAACACAATGGGACTCTGGCCCAACTTTCGCAGCCCGCTGATCTGGGACGTCTTCGCCGTTTCAACTTACGGCACTGTTTCAGCTCTCTTCTGGTTCGTCGGATTGATCCCAGACTTGGCGACGATGCGTGACCGCGCACGTCACTGGTTTACCCGTACTGCTTTTGGGTTGGGTGCAATGGGCTGGCGCGGAAGCGCGCGCCACTGGCACCGGTATGAAACGGCTTATCTGATTCTCGCCGGACTCTCGACGCCGCTCGTGCTCTCTGTGCACACGATTGTTAGTTTCGACTTCGCGGTCTCCATTGTGCCCGGTTGGCACGCGACGATCTTCCCGCCCTACTTTGTGGCCGGAGCGATCTACGCGGGCTTCGCCATGGTGCTGACGCTCTTGATTCCGATTCGTAGGTTTTATGGCCTCAAAGATTTCATCACCATGCGCCACATCCATAACTGCGCGAAGGTGATGCTCGCAACCGGACTGATCGTTTTCTACGGCTACGTGATGGAAGCTTTTTTCGCGTGGTACAGTTCGAACCGCTATGAGCGCGCGATGATGTACGACCGCATTACCGGAGACTACTGGTTCTTGTACTGGTTGCTCATCCTCTGCAACGGCATCGTGCCGCAACTGCTTTGGTCAAAGCGTGTCAGAGAAAATATGTTTGTGCTCTTTGGCATCTGTATGTTCATCAACGTCGGCATGTGGCTCGAACGCTTCATGATCATCGTCCAGAGCTTGCACAAAGATTACCTGGTCTCGTCGTGGGGCAACTACTCGCCCAGGTTCTGGGACTTCGGGATGTTTTTCGGCACCATCGGACTGTTCGTCGCCTTAATCTTTTTGTTCATCCGCGTGCTTCCGATGATCTCGATCTTCGAGATGAGAACGCTGCTGCCGGAGGCGAAGGTGAAAGAGGAGCAACCATCGCAAGTCTGAAACACGCGTTAAAAACATGCCACGGAGACACAGAGATGAAGTGAAGAGCAAGAAGCTTGTCTTTATCTATATGGTTTGTATTCTCTGTGCCTCTGTGGCTAAATTTGTTGAGGACCGTTCAATGAGCGAAATTGTTGTTGACAATGAAACAGGCCCGCCGATCTTTGGCGTGATAGCCGAGTTCGATACAACGGATGCAGTCGTTGCGGCAGCGCGCCGGTCATACGAGGAAGGGTATCGCAGGATGGATGCCTACTCGCCGTTTCCTATCGAGGAGTTGACCGAGGCGCTCGGGATCAAGCACACGAGGTTGCCGCTGCTCATCTTTGCGGGCGGGGCGGCGGGACTCCTCGGCGGGTTCTTTATGCAGTACTACATGACGGCGCTTGATTACCAGCATAATATCGGCGGTCGCCCGTTGAACAGTTGGCCCGCCTTCATCCCGGTCACGTTTGAAACGACGATTCTGTTGGCGTCGATAACGGCGGTCTTCGGCATGATTATGCTGAACGGCCTTCCGCAACCTTATCACCCGGTCTTTAACGTGCCGCGTTTTGAGCTGGCGAGCCGCGACCGCTTCTTCCTTGTGATCGAAGCCGATGATCCGAAGTTTGATCGCGACCGGACGACCAGCTTCCTCCAGACTCTGAACGCTCGCGAGGTGTCTGATGTCGAAGCCTAAGGGTCAGGGGTCAGGAGTCAGGAGTCAGAAGCCGGAGAGTAGAAGGCAGAAGGCAGAAGGCGGAAGGCAGAAAAGCAAAGCCCATGCTCGCTTTCGCCGTATTGTCGATTACTGCCCACTGCCCACTGCCCACTGCCCGCCGCTTTTCTGCTTACTGCTTACTGTCTTCTGCCTTCTTCTTTTCGCGGGGTGCCGACGCGACATGCAGGATCAACCCAAGTACGATCCGTATGAGACGAGTGATTTTTTCAAAGACGGCATCGCGTCGCGTAAACCTGTGCAGGGAACAGTGCCGCGCGGGTATCTTCGCGAAGACACACACTTGTATGCCGGCAAGATCGCTGGCGGTCAAGGCTCGGCGCAGAGCGGTGCTTCAGGCGGTCAAGCGGGCGGTCAAGTTAGTAATGCGCAGGTAGCGGGCAACGCGGCGCAGGCT
>JACCTF010000183.1 GCA_013812565.1 Pyrinomonadaceae bacterium
AAAAACTGTTCGTATAACAAAAATAGAGTGAGAAGTAATTTTAGAAGCGGCGAAGCTGAGTATAACTTGCTGCTGTCTCTAAATGTTGTTAATGCTAGATATAACTGAACGTGTTTCTGTTGTTATAAGTCCAGCGTCGCTTTTTGTTCCGTTGCTATCCTTACCCCACAATACCGTCTGTTGCCATGCGATGAGCATAAGAAGAGATCAGCATCGGCACTCATATTGACAAACGGCAGGACGGCGATGGAAGGCTCGGCTTCGCTTCAACTTTGGATAGGGCAACGTCAGCAGACTCGTGTTTCCAAATCCTCAAGCAACGCTTTGGCGTCTTTCAGATCAGGCGTGTCGAAGCCTTCGGTGAACCACCCGTAGACTTCGGCGAGCATCTGCTGCGCTTCGGCGAGCTTGCATTGCTTCTTCTGCAAACGCGCGAGGCTCATCACGGCGCGCAGCTCAAGTGATTTCGCCTGCTGGTGACGAGCGATTTCGATGGCACGGCGGAAACATTGCTCGGCCTCAGCCGCGGCAGCGCCATCCTTCAGCAGCAACTCACCCTTGACCCGGGCGATCTCAGCCTCCCAATAACGCCCGTCGCCGTCTTCGGTGATCGCCTGCGCCCGCACTAGCTCCGCGAGATACTGGCGGGGCTGGCCCTCGATCCCGTAAGCCTCGGCCAACAGACAGAGCAAATAGGAAGTATAGAGCTCTGCTCCTGTAGCTCGTGATGCCTCAATGCCGCGGCGCAACTCTTCGATTCCTTCGGCTGCCTCTCCTTGCCCAACCATAGCCCAGCCGCGTAGTGCCATCGACAGTCCCAACCATAACGGCAGTCCTTGTTCGGCAGAGAATGCGACCGCATCCTCCGCCAACTCGCGTACTCGCTGCCGGTCCCCACAATGTTGATAGGTAATCGCAGTCCCAGTCAAAGCATGGGCCTGGGTGTTGGCGTGCGAAACCTCCATCCCTATTCGAAGGGACTCCAGGCCGTGCGCGAGTGCCTGTTCCGGATAGCCGAGTAGCCAGAGCGTCCAACTCACGTATTTCTCTGCGACCATCCCGGGATCATGTCCGTAGAGCCAGGTCAAGAAACGATGCTGCGCCGCTGTATAGAGGGAAGCGCTCCGTTGGAGGTGGTCGCGGGACTGCGACAGCTTTCCCAAGAAATACAAAGGGACGCCCACGGCGTGGTGACCGACCAAGACGGCGGGGTCTTGAAGGCGTTCGGCCAGGCGCAGGAACTTTTCGCCATACTCCAGCGCCTTCCGTGGTTGCCCCTTCACGATATTAACCGCGCACAACCCCCACAGCGCCGGGAGTAGATGTGGCGTTTCACCAAGCTGCTGAGCCAACTCGTGCGCGCGGGAATAGGTCAGTTCCACTTCCGTGGCCGCGTTGCCCTTGGTGGCGATCAAAGCATTACCGAGCACTACCTGCAATGAAAACTCCTGCTCACGCCGCTCACGACTGTCTGGCAACATCTCAACCATCGCCAGTCCTCGACGCGCCAGCGCCACCGCCTCTTGAGTCGCAAAGACCTGGCTGGCCTGTTGTGCCGCGAGCTGGAAATAGTCCGCCGCCCGCGCATACTCCCGCGCCGCTTCACACAGCACCGCCAGTTCATTCTCCACGCCCGCCCGCTTTTCGCCGTAGTAGCCTTCAAGCGCCTGCGCAACATCTCGGCTCAGCGTGACCTTGCGCGTGGCTCGCAGCGAACCGTACAGCGCGTTTTGGTAGAGCACGTGGACGAACCGATAGCGCAGCGTAAGCGTGCGATTCGGAAACTCTTTCTCGCTCACCAGCCGCACGAACGCATAAACACGTTCCAGCTTATCCAGCCGCTCCTCGACTTCGTCAGTCTTAATGTTCAGCACTTGCGCGATCACCGCCGAATCGAACTCGTAGCCCTGCACGCTCGCCGCCATCAGCAGCCTGCGGTCTTCTTCGCCGAGCTGTGCAACCTTGCGCTCGATCATCCCACGCACCGATTCTGGCAATTCCCGTTCGATCTCTGGCAATGCTTGCGCGAGCGTCCAGTGCCGACCGTTGTGCGCAATCACTCCCCGGTCGCACAGGTAACGCACCAGGTCCGCCATAAACAGCGGACTGCCTTCCGTCTTCAAGTGTATCAATTTCGGTAACTCGGGCGGGAAAGCGTGGCCGGGAAATTCGAGCTCGAGGTATTGCCCAATCTCCGCCTGATTCAGAAATTGGAGTGCCAGTTCGTGGCACACACCCCGCGCCTGCAGATCGGGCTTGATCTGCAAGAAAGGGTGCTTCTGAAGCAGCAGGTCAGAAGGTCGGTACGTGATCACGATCAGCACGCCGAGCGCTTCAAATTTGCCCCCCAGGAAGCTGAGCATATCAATCGTCGAAACGTCCGCCCAGTGCAGGTCGTCGAAGAAGAGAAGAAGCGGGCGCAGTCGCGAGACTTCCTGCAGGAAGGCGCCGAGTTCACGCTTCAGCCGCTCTTGCGAGGCGCCTTTGACTTCATTCATCAGCCGTGCCGTCTCTTCATCGTCGCCCGCAAGCGGGACGAGTTGCGCATACCATGTCGGAGCGATTTGCTTCATCACCCGCGCGGCGGCTGGATTGCTCCCGCTCTGCAGCAGACTTTCGAGCACTTCCAGCAGTGGGAGGTAGGCCTCCGTTCCGGCGAGCCGTTCGGAACATCTGCCGCGCGCCACCGTGCATTGACCCTCGGCAGCCAGCTCGGTGAGGAAGTCTTCGACGAGCGTGGTTTTGCCGATGCCAGGCTCGCCCGCCACGCACAGCATGAGCCCGCCTCCAGTCAGCGTAGACTCGAAGCCAGATCGCAACTCCGCCCGCTCCCTTTCTCGTCCGACGGTGTGGCGTTCGTCGACTGGTTTGACTCGGCGGTGAAGTTGGCTGCTGCTTCGATAGCCGCCCAGTACACCGAGCGCCTGGTCGACTTCTGATGCGACGACGGGTGCTACGCTCTCTCTTATTACCTCTTTCACGCTGGCGACGAAGCGATAGCCCCGCTTCGGGATCGTCTCAATAAACTTCTGTCCATTCTCGCCAGACGAGAGCGCCTTGCGGATGAGCGAGATGTTGTAAGAGAGATTGGCCTCCTCGACAAACGCGTCAGGCCAAACCAGCTTCAGCAACTCCTCTTTCCCCAGCAAATGTCCGTGATGCGTGACCAAAACCAGTAGCACGTCGAAGGCTTTAGGTGGGAGCGAGATGACCTCGCCGTCGCGCAGCAAGAGATGCTCGGTCGTATCCAGCCGGAAGTGGCCAAATTCATAGATGCGCCCGATCAGCTGGCTCATAAGGGTCCTCAGAACTCCTCAGGAGCGCGCAAAGAAATTCCCAAGAAAACCCTTCGCGTTCCCAAAGGACTTAGCGCGGCGCTGAAAGTACCATCCTCACCGATGTGAGCAAATGACAAGCGCATGGTGATTTCAGGCTTATTTTAAGGTGAGGCGGCGGTACACAGCAATGCGACCCGCCTAACGGCACATTCTCGCAAGAGATCACTTTCATCGGATCATAAAACAATTTGGAGGTAAGTATGGCTAAGGTTTTTGTTAGTTCTGTTGTCAATGTAGCGATTGACAAGGTGTGGGCAAAGATACGAGGTTTTAATGCCTTGCCCGACTGCCAGTCAGCCGATGCTGATAGTCAGACGAAGATAAGACGGGTGCGCTCGAAGGTTCGAGCGCTTCTCACGGGACTCTTCGTATCACTCGCGGTTGCTCTAGGAGTACCAATCCGTGCCGAAGCACACATCACGCGAATTGAAATCACCCGCGTCGAATCGCCGACGTTCGAGGGCACGTCGTTCGGTGATGTGGGCCAGTACGAGAAACTCAGGTTGCGGGCTTTCGGCGAAGTCGATCCGAACGATCCGCGCAACGCGGTAATCACCGATATCGAGCTGGCGCCGCGCAACGCAAGGGGTATGGTCGAATACTCCACGGACGTGTTCATTCTAAAGCCGGTTGACAGCTCGAGAGGAAACCACCGGCTCTTCTACCACATGAACAACCGGGGCGACATCGGGGGGCCACCCATGGGCATTAGCGTTCTGTTCGCGTTCAACAACGGCGGCGGCGGGAACGATCCGACGACGGCTGCCGACGCCGGCAACGGCTTTCTCATGCGTCAAGGATACACCATCGTTTCCAGCGGCTGGGACGCCGGCGTGGCGCCGGGCAACAACCGCCTGACGATCACAGTCCCCACCGCGAGGAACCCGGATGGCTCGACGATAGTCGGCCCTGCGCTTGAAGAGTTCGTCATCGACAACGCCATCACGATGACGGGCGCGCTCACGTATCCGGCGGCGACTCTGGACAAGTCCCAGGCTAGCCTCACCGTGCGCGTGCATTACACGGATCCGCCCGAGGCCGTCTCCGCCGCTGACTGGGAGTATGTCAACGATCGGGCCATCAAGCTGCTGCCCGCCGGAACACCGTTCCAGCAGGGCAGACTCTACGAGTTTACGTATCCCGCGACGGATCCGATCGTCGCAGGGTTAGGCTTCGTTGCCACGCGTGATCTCGCCGCGTTCCTGCGTCACGCCGTCACCGACGACGCGGGCAATCTCAACCCGCTGGCCGGGGACGTTCAGGCCATTTACACGTTTGGCATCTCGCAGCCCTCGCGCTTCATGCGTGACTACATGCACCTAGGCTTCAACGAGGACGAGGAGGCCCGGCCGGTCTTCGACGGGATCCTCAACTGGGTCGGCGGGGGGAGCGGAATCTTCGTCAACTATCGCTTTGCCCAGCCCGGGCGGACGCACCGCCAGCATATTGGTCGGTGGTATCCGGAGCGCGAGTTCCCCTTCGCCAATCAGGTCATCTTCGATCCGCACACGGAAAAGACCGACGGTCGCCTTGGTCGGTGCGTGACGAGCAACACTTGTCCGAAGATCTTCGAGGTGAACTCTTCGAACGAGTACTGGGTCAAGGCCGGGTCACTCCTGCATACGGACACTCTCGGGAACGATCTGAGGGGTCACCGTAACATCCGGCATTACCTCTTCTCGAGCCTGCCGCATGCCACCTTCAGCGGGCCCGGCACCTGCCAGCAGCCGCGGAACCCGGTCGTTCCCAACCCCGGTCTACGGGCCCTCCTGGTGGCGCTAGACGAGTGGGTCTCCGAGGGCAAGAAGCCGCCTCGGAGCCGTGTGCCGCGGCGCGCGAATGGGACGCTAGCCCCCTCGCTGCCGCAGGAGAGAGTAGGGTTTCCCTTCATCCCGGGGATCACGTACAACGGGCTCATGACCACTGGTGACCTGTTCGACTTCGGGCCCCTGTTCGATCAAGGCGTCCTGACGATCCTCCCGCCGGTTCTCGTGGGTTCCCCCTATCCGGTTTTCGTTCCCAGAACCGATGCCGATGGGAACGACATCGCTGGTATCCGCCTACCGGAGATCGCCGTGCCGCTGGCGACGTACACCGGTTGGGCCTTGCGCGCGGCCGCCTTTGCCGGGGACGACCTGTGTGACGCCGCGGGCCAGAAGATCGATTTCCGGCAAACGAAGACCGAGCGCCTGGTGATCGGCGATCCGCGACTGTCGATCGAGGAACGGTACCCGACCCATGAAAAGTATGTGAAGAAGGTGGGACATGCTGCCAAGCA
>JACCTF010000199.1 GCA_013812565.1 Pyrinomonadaceae bacterium
GCGTAAAGTGACCGCCACGACTGCCAATAACAAGAAGGAAAGTTGCGAATAAGTTCGCGGGCGACCAGCCTTGCCAGCGACCGATGTTTCTATGTAGTGTGCCTTCACCTGTTTGACTAACATCAACAGGTGGTCGGGGGGAATAGATTCTTGGTTGTTCATCACTCCCAATAATCTCAGAAATCATGCGATTTCTGCTCCCCGACTAATTACGCGCACTCTTCAGATAGTTTACGCCGAAGACTCGCAGAGAATTAAACTGTTAACTCTCTGCGAGTCTTTGGCGGACAATGCTTCAGCGTCTACTTGAAGCGGCAGTCGCCCGAGTGCTTCCAGTGGGTTTGGTGGGACGCTCGCGCATCGAGCACGAAAGGGAGACCCGGTTCGTGTCGTATCGCCGAACAATTCAAAACATGATCTCTTTCTTCGCGGGCTTCGTCGCGTGTGCCGTGGTGGTATGGATAGCAAGCGCCGGGGCACGATCTGATGGGATGCGTTTTCTCGGAATGTCATCCGCCGGTGAGCCGTCCGCTCAATCGACCGAACCCGCCGTCGAGATGGTTCCTGCTGCGCCGCCGACCCCTGCCCCAATACCTTCCGCGACTTTGTTGCCGACGCCGCTTGCCGAGATCGAACCTGGACTGAACTCAGACGAAGCAACCGTCCCTGCACTGACTTCTTCGCCGGGTGAGCCAAGCGGTTCGGGAGCGCTGCTTGTTCCGGTGGTCGGAGTGCGTCCAGAGCAGTTGCAAGACACCTACGCGGACGCGCGTTCCGAAGGGCGCGTGCATAATGCGATAGATATAATGGCTCCGCGCGGAACACCCGTGCTCGCTGCGGCTGATGGTCGCATTGTCAAACTCTTTAACAGCGAACGCGGCGGTATCACCATTTATCAACTGGATCAAAACGAAAAAACTGTTTACTACTATGCTCACCTTGACCGCTACGCCGATAATCTTACCGAGGGTCATCTCGCCCGGCGCGGCGAGGTGATCGGCTACGTCGGTGATACAGGCAACGCTGGTCCAGGTAATTTCCATCTACATTTTTCCGTCTCCGTCATCTCTGACCCCAAACAATTTATGAACGGCGTTAACATCAATCCGTATCCACTCCTACGACCCGGCGTGCCATAAACTTCAAACACGACTTTTAACTCCAAGCTGGGTGAGATGAACAGGGCTTGAAGTAGAAGCTTGCGCGTTCTGCTCCGGGCAAGATTACGTGTGGATCATTTAACGTGACGGTCGTTCGTTAATGGTGCAGAGACCGCCGTTTGCACGAACGAGCAGAATGAAGAATGTTCATTGAGTGTGGAAGATGACGACGGGAACGATTTTTGCTCAGCGACCGACGGTTCAATCGCGTCTGTCTATGTAGCGGAGAACCTAATCGTTTATGTCACATCGCTTGAACGCCCCCGGGCGGAAGCGTTCGTTGTCGGGAAGAACTAAAGAGGAGCAGCAGGGATGAAGAATTTTTCGCGGGCAGCATTTGTTGCCGCTTTTGCATTCAGCTTAAGCGGAGCTGGATGTGTTACTGAACCTACTAAAACAACTACGGACACAACAGCTACTAATACAAACACGACCGTCTCAACGGCCGCATCACCAACCGTTTCACTGACCGCATCACCAACCATTTCACCGACGCCGGTTAATGCGAGCAACATGGGGCTGCCGGTGACTCTGCCGGTAATCGATGCCTTCTTCGCTGCAGATGAAACATTCGCAGCGGACTTGACGCGAAGGTTACAACTCACGGATGCGCAGGTGGACAATCTTCGCACCATCGCGCGTGTGGAAAAGGAAAAACTTCGTGAAGCTGAGATAGGCGAGTATCAGGGCAGCACGGCGAATGCGCAGACGCTGGCCCTGAACAGAATCAAGGAAGCGATTGGTGAAGCGAAAGCACAGCAATTTGCCGAGTTCGTGCGCGAGCGTTGGAGCACTGGTGGTGAAGGCAGCGAGGCAGCGGCGATAGTCACCGGCAACACAACGCCTAATGCTGTGCCGACCGACACGCGCATCGTCGTCAATGCTCCAGCCTACCGCATGGACGTCTTCAAAGATGGTCAGCTAACCAAGTCGTACAAGGTCGGCATCGGCTACCCGGAGTTTCCGCTTCCTACCGGGCTCCGCAAAGCAACGACGATCATCTATAACCCGACGTGGACGCCGCCCGACGAACCGTGGGTGGAAGGATCGAACGAAGTAAAGGCGGGCCAGATGGTGGCGGCAGGCAGTAAGTTGAACCCGCTCGGCCCGGTAAAGATTCCAATTGGTTCACCGTCGCTGATTCATGGGGGTAAAACTCCGGCCAAGCTCGGCAGCTTTGCTTCGCACGGCTGCGTCGGACTTACTGACCCGCAGGTGCTGGAGTTATCGCGTGTGATAGCTGACATCAGCGGCACCGAACTAACAGATGAAGACGTCGCCGCATATACGAAAGTCAAAACCGAAACCAAGAACGTAAAACTAACCCAGCAGATTCCGGTCGAATTACGGTATGAAACGATTGTCGTCGAAGACGGCAAACTGCATATTTACCGCGATGTCTATGACCGCGACACGAACACGGAAGATAATCTGCGACGGGTGCTCGAAGCGCACGGCGTCCAATTTGATCAACTAAGCGAGCCAAAGCGTGCGCAGGTGATGACTGCCCTTCAGCGGATGGCGCGCGACGCACAAGGTAATCCGATGGATGCGGCGGCAAGTCCCAGCCCCCCGCCAAGTTTTTCGCCAACTGCGTCATCGAACAAGAACGCTAACAACAGCGGCGACCGCGTGACACGCACGGTGAAAGGTCAAAAGGAGATTGTTATCGAGATTGCTGCGTTGAAAGGTAAAGGCTATCCCGCGCCGGTTAACCTCAACACCGGCAGCGCACAAAATAAACGAGCGACTGCCTCAAGCGCGCAAGCAGGCAAGCGCCGATAGCCTCAACACACAACACACCTCATCAGAGGAGACAGGCTGCCTTGTTAAGAATTACGGGGCAGTCTGTTTTGTGGTTCAAACGCCGCGCCGGAAAGTGGATAACACTTCAGGTGAGGCTCTCTTCCTTAACGGGTTCTTTCGCAGGTTTCTTCCATTCGCCGCTTGCACTGCCGACGCGCACACGAGCGCGAGCGCGTTTGGTGCGGCGCATCATAGTGCGACGATGGTTCGCGGTAGCACGCGTCCAATCCGTGACGCGGCGAAAGGTTTCAAGCGGAAAATCGTGACGCGGCAAAACCTCGCCGGTCGCTTCGCGTAGACGCACCGTGGCGAGCGCAAAAATCAACAGTGCCGCGTTGAAGAAAACTCCAATCGCAAAAACAATATTGCCGGGCAGTAGACCGACCGCCGCACGCGCGATAAATTCGTCGAAGGTGCGTGCCGGATCCGGGTGAAGATAGACCTTTAAGTTCCAGCTTGCAGCAAGCAGAACGAATATCCATAAATAGTTGCGGCGCAACCTGCGGCCCAACGCTTCCCACTCGCTGATCGTAAAGTGCGGCGTCAACAAATCGTTCGCCAGAATGTTTGCCCACTCTTTGTCTGCCGCTTTCTCCGGCGCGAGCAACTGCGCAAAGTAGCCTGTCTCGAGCACACGCACGCGACTCGACCAAATCTCGTAATAACGATAACGCCGCGCTTCCATAAAGAGGAAGAAGGCGACCAGCAGCGAGTTTATAAGAATGACAAAGTGTGGATTGGCAGGCGCGCTGAAAGCGAAGGAGAGCGTCGCGCCGGCGGTCAGCACTGCCCAGTTGGTTGTGGTGTCAAGACGGTTACGCCAGGTGTTGGAGCGCTGCACCTCGCCGCGATAGAAATGGATCATCGCGGAGTTGAAGTCGCTCGGCGATATTTTGCGGCGCATCAGGGTCGACGGATCAGAGGCTCTTTCAATCAAATTTTCATCAGATTGATGAGGAACCACACTGGTATGCACGTCTGTTGAAGTGCGTTTGCCGCCGGACAAAGGACCCGTCGCTCGTGAGCGAATGTTAGTCTTCATTGGTTTAAGTTGACTTCTACTTACCAGCGGAACGGCGGGGAGAGGAGCCGGCTGCGGTGGATGATACCACGCGCTCGCTCCGAAGGTTGATTGTTCCAGCGCGAAGCCCAGCCAGAATATAGATCGTCGCGTATGAAGCCCACTGGCCCCAACGCTTCTGAGCGAATTCCCGTAAGTCTCGTTCGCGGGAATTCGCAACCGCGTCGTAATACTTGGCAAGGACGCCCCGCACAGCTAAATCGCCTGCCGGAAAAACATCTGTTCTGCCGAAGTAGAGCATCAACGCCCACTCCGCCGTCCAGCGTCCGACGCCTCGTAAGTCTGAGAGGGTTCGAATAACGGTTTCGTTGTCTTCGCCCGCCAATTTATCAGCGTTTATTGAACCATTGACTGTCGCGCGTGCCAGTTCGATGATGCTTGCGGCCTTGGCTCGAGAGATGCCGAGCGCACGCAGATTCTCAGCGTCAGTGTTGGCTAAAGCCCCGGGACGCGGGAAGGCGAAGAACGTTTGGCCGTCCAGTTCCAAACGCTCGCCGAAGCTTTCGACCACCCGCCGCTTGAGGGTCATCGCGACGACGGTTGAAATCTGCTGCGAAAGAATAGAAATGACAAGGGTTTCAAACAATGACGGCCAGCGCGGGAGGTGCAAACCGCGGTGAGCAGTTTCGAGTTTGCTCAGCACAGGATCCGCCGCAACCTGTGCTTGAAATCCTTTGAGATGGTGATCAACACTGAAGACGCGCTGCACAATTCCGACGGCTGCGTCCAGAATTAAGGAGCTTTCGGCATCCCCATCCGTTGCTGCGGGAATAAGCCGTACAGCGAGCGCCGGTCGGGCGCGAGTGCCGCAAGCTTTAACGCTTATCAGGCGAAGATGGTTGTTGATGTGACATAGGCGGCGGTAGACATTGCCATCAAAGAGATCGATGGTTTCCGCTTCGGTGAAGCGAAGGAACTTGGCGGTGGCTGCGAAATCGAACGGGGCGCGAGCGTGGATCATCAACTCAGTCATGCTCGTCCAAGTGTCGCAAAGAGAAGCGTGTGCGTCAAAGGAGCGCTGCTTGACAGCTTACAAATGCGCACCTACTATTCGTTTTCGCTGATCGCCAAAGCGAAAATTGCTGATTGATAGTTGCTGATGACAGTTGCTGATTGACAGTTGAACTCACAGTTAGAGCACGGAGAACCGCAGAGCTTAGCGGAGACGGACGCCAGGTGGATGCGTGAAGCTTTGAGAGCAGCGCGCGAAGCCGAAGCACGAAGCGAAGTGCCGGTCGGCGCGTGCGTGATAAGTCGAGAGGGCGTGCTCCTCGCTGTGGCGGGCAATCGAACGCGCACTGATTGCGACCCGACAGCGCACGCCGAAATCGTTGCGCTGCGTGAAGCGGCAAAGACAATCGGTAATTATCGGCTCGCCGGCACAACCGTCTATTCGACGATTGAACCGTGCGCGATGTGCGCAGGCGCACTGGTGCAGGCCAGAATTCGACGACTCGTTTACGGCGCCCGTGACGAACGCGCGGGCGCCGTCGAATCAGTATTTCGCGTCTGCGATGCAAGCTCTTTGAACCATCGAATCGAGTTGACGGCGGGCGCGTTTGAAGATGAGTGCCGAGCGCTGCTGCAAGAATTTTTTCGCGCACGGCGCACGATCAAATCTCAAATTTGAAATCTCAGATTTTCACGGGGAGAGGTCGCATAGTGGATTAGTGCACCGGTCTCGAAAACCGGAGTGGGGGAAACTCCACCGTGGGTTCGAATCCCACCCTCTCCGCCAGCCGATTGCGGATTTCGGAATGTAGATTGCGGCTTGGAAGACGATACCCTCTTCTTCAATCCGCATTCCGCAATCCTAAATCCGAAATAGATGGAGAGGTGCAAGAGTGGTTGAATTGGCAGCACTGGAAATGCTGTGTGCGGGAAACCGTACCGTGGGTTCGAATCCCACCCTCTCCGCCATAAGCAATAAAGGCTAGATGTTGAATGTCAGATGTTCAGTAGAACCAAGAAGGCCGCTTGTCTCTGTGTTAACTAATATCTTGCATCTAACATCCACTCTATGCTGCTTGATGGAGTGGTTGCCTGCGCGGGTTGAAACGGTTAGAGTGCTTGGGCAGTCGAAGCTTAATTGAGTGGCAGCCGCCCGCATTCGCTTTATTGAAAACTTCATTTATCAGACTTCGGGCTCCGCACAACGTTTGCCCTGTGAACCCCGCCAGGCCGGGAACGGAGCAACGGTAGCAGCGGCGG
>JACCTF010000209.1 GCA_013812565.1 Pyrinomonadaceae bacterium
GATCGTATGCAGCGTTGACATGACCAGGTGCCCGGTTTCAGCGGCTTCAAGCGCAACTTCGATGGTTTCGCGGTCGCGCATCTCGCCAACCAAAATGACCTTTGGCGCTTGTCTGAGCGCAGCCCGCAAAGCGTTAGCAAAATCCGGAACATCCGAGTGAATTTCACGCTGGTGCACCGTTGAATTTTTGTGGCTGTGGATAAACTCAATGGGATCCTCGATCGTCACTATGTGGTAATACTTTGTATCATTGATGAGATCGATAACGGCAGCCAGCGTAGACGATTTACCGGAACCCGTCGGCCCTGTAACAAGCACAATGCCGTTTTTCAGTTCGGCGAGCTCTTTAAGTTGAACCGGAAGGTTAAGAGCGCTCCATTCGGGTGTTTTAGCCGGAACGACCCGCATCACAATTGCGTGCGTGCCGCGCTGCATAAAGATGTTGACACGAAACCGGCTCATTCCTGCAACGCTGAATGACACGTCGGCTGAGCCACGTTTTTCAAGGCTCTCGGCCGCTCCTTGATGACTGCCGATGAGGATCTTCGCGATCCCCGCGGTGTGCACGGGAGTAAGCTTTTCAAGGCCGGGAACCAGCACGGGTTGCAACTTGCCAAGCAGTTCGATCTGCGGAGCTCGCCCGGGCGAGAAGATCAAGTCGCTGACTTTATCAGAAACGGCCAGCATACACTGGAGTACACTAGCCAGGTTTAACGATGAGTTTGATGGCGTGCCCGCCGGTGCGGAAGTTGGTGGTTGCGGTGTGCTCATGATAATCGGTATTCCAAAGTTCAGGCGCTCTTTCAGCGATCTAGCTGAAACTCAGGAACTGCAGGTGAGTATTATGCATTCATAATGATTGATGATTAACGATGGGGTAAAGATACTGGACGGAAGATAAGCCTAATTGAAGAATGGCGGGAAAGCAGTTCGATGAAGTAGTTGCTTCGACCAGAGAAACTGTAATTACCTCTTAACTTGTCGTGTAAAAATAAGCGGAGAGTGCGAACAACCGCGCCGCCGTTAATATACATCTGATTGGGTGCAAAGCGCAGCATGTTTTCTCTGCTGCAGAGCATTTTGCAATCGATAAGAGAAGGGCGCGATAAACAATGGCAACTTACAGAGACCCTGTGCGCGTGTTTGCTCCGTTGGAGATGGTCGAGCGCCTGCTGGAGATTCGGGCTGAAGCGGGTTTCTCCGCGGCTATTTTCCTCCGCTCGTCCGATGATTTGGCGACCTATCTGGACGCATACGGCTTCGATGTGTACGCATTCTCAGACACGGAGGCAACGTTCCAATTCGGTAGATACCGCTCTCCCTGCGCACCCGGGGGCGACCGCGCACACAGTTCACTGACAACGCATTAAATTCAGCAAACAGCAAAAGAGAGCTTTTGGTGTGGTAGCGGGAGGTTGATTTAAGCAATCAATCTCCCGCTACTGTTTTCTAGTGGGCTTTGACCACGACGAAAGTGACGTCATCACTTACACCATGACCTTCCGTCCAGGTAAGCACGTCCTTGTAGATAAAGTTAATTAAATCGCGCGCGCTTTCGTGACGCGCGGCGCGGACAGATTGTTCAAGTCGTTCGCGCCCATACTCCTCACTGCTTCCGTTAGCCGCTTCCGTCGCGCCATCCGTGTACAACACAAGGGTTTGCCCTGACTCAATGGGTAGGTAATACGCGTAGTAGCGCGCGTCGGCGAACATGCCGAGCGGCAATCCGCCGCGTTCAATGAAGCGCCCATTACCGTCTTTGTCCATCAACAGCGGAGGGTTGTGGCCCGCATTGGTGTAGGCGAGCGTATGGTTCGTGGCATCGAGCACGCCGTAGAAGGCCGTGACGAATTGATTGTTCTCGATTGATTCCCAAAGTAGATAATTCACTTTAGCCATCGAGATATTCGGCGCGTAGCCGGTGTGGATTGCCGCGCGTAAGGAAGCGCGCAAGAAAGCCATTAGCAACGCCGCCGGAACGCCTTTGCCTGAGACATCCGCGATCACAAGGCCGAGTTGATCTTCGTAAATACGGACAAAGTCGTAATAGTCGCCTGATACCTCTTCGGTCGAAAAGTTGTAGGCGCTGATGTCAAAACCTTCGAGCTGCGGATGGCGCGCCGGAAGCAACGTCAGTTGAACCTCTCGTGCAATCTCAAGCTGCGCTTCGAGGCGTTTCTTCTCGACGAGTTGCTCATGAAGCATCGCTTTTTCAACGATGATGGCAACCTGCGAAGTAAGTAATAGGAGAACTTGCAGATCGTCTTCTGTATAAGCGTTGAAGCGGTCACTCTCAAGATCAAAGACGCCGATTATCTCGTCGTTAGCGATGATCGGTGCCACCATTTCTGAGTGCGTCTCTTTGCGCGCACTGATATAACGCGGATCGTCACGCACGTCAGGCGAAATTACCGGCTCGCCGGTTTGCGCGACGTAGCCGATGATTCCCTCGCCTACTTTAAGATGCAGATTTCTCAGATCCTCGATGTCATAGCCGCGTACAACTTCTGTCCGCAACGCGCGACCTGCTTCCTGATTTTCGGTACCGGCTAGTTGTTTCTCGGGTTCAACGATGTAAATCCCGGCGGCATCATAGGGAAGTAGCGAGCCAAGCGTCTCCATCACAAGATTGAGCACTTCTTCGACATCAAACGAGCGGCTGATCTTCTTCGTGATGTCGAGCAGCATACGCAGCTTGTCAACAACGGTGAGTTCCGTTGTCTCATTTGCTTCTTCTTTTACCTGCTCAAACATACAACCCGCTATTTGCTTCCGCGCAATTGGAGAATGGGGAGCCGCGCTCAGCAATTATACCCGCTTGTAGCTGCGCGTGACCATCAAGAAAAAGTTATGTTTGCGGTGCTATGAACAATGATTCACAGCTATCAATCGGTTTTTAATCATCCATTGCTTTCGGTCGGCTGTCCCCTTCTTCAAGTGCTGCTTCAGTCATCAACGCAAACTCCAACGCTGCCGATGGAAGATGACGGAAAAAGTCGTTGATGTCAGACGCAACGCAAAGACGGGTAAGCCGTAAACCGCGAGCCGCGAACATCGCTTCGTAGCGTGCCGCGGCATGATGGCCCGCGCGGTCTCCGTCAAGCGCGGCAACAACGCGAAACCGCCCGAGTAGCCCGAGCCATTCTTCGCGAAATCCACCGGCCCCGACTAATCCGACGGCCGGGAATCCATGCTCCACAAGCGTGAGCGTATCGGTGAAACCCTCAACGAGATAGACGACTGCGCCGGTCGCGAGCTTGTTCAATGCGTCCACGTTATAAAGCGCCGGCACGCCGCCGCGCATGTTGTGCCAGCGTGGCTGAACATTTGCGGCGGTGGTGCGCGCCTGCAAGTAGACGGCACGGCCTTCGACGTAGAACGGAAACAGAAGTCTGTGGCGATAGAACGTAAGGTGAGTCTGTTTGTTGAAGAGGCCGCTCTGCTGTAGTTCATCAAGCGCAAATGAATCTATCATGCGACGCATCACGCGGCGGTACGCGCGACGAGGAAAGTACACGACCCCGGCTTGCTCGATTGTTCGTCGGTCGATGCCGCGCTTTACTAAATAACTGATTCCTTCGGTTTGATCTTCGCGACGACAGGTGTCAAGAAAGGCTTCACACACAACCCTCATACGCTCGTGATCAAGCGGCTCGACCGAAGTTTGGTTTTGTTCCTCACGATCCGGTGCGGCGTAAAAGGCGAGCGATGGTTGACGTGTTGAGCTAATCCCCAACTCCCGAGCCAGCTCGCGCACTGCGCGGCTAAACGAGGCGTTGTGCATTAGTTGGTAAAAGCGTATGCAATCGCCGCCCTCGTTGCGCGAGAAGCAGTGAAAGAGACCTCGGTGCAAATCAACGGAGAAGCTTGGGCTTCCGCGGCCGCTGTGCGCGTGCGCAAGGATCGGGCAGTGCGCGTGAAGATGCGTGCCGGAGAATCGGGCGTTTATACAGTAGTGCTTGTAGAAGAACTGGTAGTCAACACACTGTTTGATTTCATCGCGCAGTAACCACAATCGTCTTCGCGCTTCGCTTTCTCGCTCCATCTTCGTTGCAAGCAGGTTAGTGATAGACAGGTTGACCAGCGGAGAGGCCGGAAATATTACTCTCGTCGGGGAGCAGCGTTACTACCGTTGTTGTAACGCACGCGGGGTTGCTCTGTTTCTTCCGGATAACGGCCTTTGTACTCTTGCCACAAGCGAGACACCTTCATTCGATATTCGACAAGCTCACGGCTGACGTTGAAATGGCGTGCAATCTCTACCGATGTCTTCCCGGCAAGCACCAGGCGGCGCAGCGCCGTAAACGGCACAAGCGCGGCCGCGCCGACGGCATAAGCGGCTTCTTCGTCCGCTTCGTTGTAATCGCGGGCGATGGTGCTGCCCTGCTTGTTTTTTGCCATAATTGCCAGCCGGTTAGCTTTGTGACCGAGAAAAACGTGGCAGACTTCTTCCATCAAAGTCGCGTTGTTACGTTGGCGGCCGTGTTTAGGATTTAGGATGACCAACCGCCAGCCGTTGGGCAGCGGGCGTGAGCAGGTGCCACCAGACCAAGCCGCTGAACCGGTCCCCAGCAGATGCTCGCGCGATTCCTCTGAGAGTCCTTTTATTTGATCAAAATCCACGACCATCAATTTAGCGAAACGCGCGAGCGCGAACGGATCGAGCGGCTCATCATCGCGGCGCAGGCCAGCGAAATCACGCAAGCCCACAGCGCGCATTTCGTATTGTCTTCCCTTAAATGTCGGAGGTCTGGCAATTTCGTCCACTGGTGATTACGTCCAACTCGCCATTTCGCTTAATCGTTCTTCACACGTAGCGCAGCGTTCCAGCTTACTTTACACCGCGCAAACGGCGCATGCCAGTAACAGCATCTTGAGCACGCTCCAAACTTCCATAAAGAAAATGGCTGCGTTACGCAGGCAACGCAGCCATCGACTTCTATAGTGTTTCGCGTTCTGATTAAGAATGCGCCTAGCGCCGATTGCGCTCGCTTTCTTCCGCGCTACTGGAACTACTGAATTGCGTGTAAGCCACGCGGAACAGTTCGGCCAACGCCTTCGCTGTGTCTGGCGTTAGATTGCGATCAGCGCGCAAATGGGCTTCGACGATGTCCGGCATCGCCTCCTGCGGAAAATAGACAACCGCTTTGTGTTCGTCATCGTTGATCTGACGATTGCCCATAATGCGCTCCATCGGAACATTGAGCCACGAGGTCAGCCGCGCAATGTTATCTGCATCAGGTTTTCCTGTGCCGTTTTCAATTCGTGATAACGTGGATGCCGAAACCCCTGTTTCATCTGCGACATCGCGCAAACTCATGTTCAGTTCTTCACGCTTGCGGCGGATCGCACGTCCCAATTCACCAGTGTTTACTAAACTTTTATCCAGTTGCACCATTTTAAGTTCCTCCTCGGCGCGCTTCATTTACAACCAATAGTTTAAGAGCACACCCTTTAGACGCGGCAAACCATACCACAACTCAAATCTCAGATGCAAGACTGTTTTATACTTGCAACAGCGATACACTTCCGGTACAATGTCTCACGTATGAAACAGGCGGGTGCAATCGCTTGTCTATTCCACGCGGAGGGTTGATTAAACGTGAGCGATTTTGTTTGGGAAACATTCGACGGTCTGTTCAAGGCGATGCATCAGCAGGACAGACTTATGAAGGAACTTGAAGCGCGTATTGCGGAGTTGGAACGCTCGACGAGCGAGCGTTTGACGCAGCCTCGGCAGGTACAGCCCGTCAGCGAAAGGCTTGCTGAACGTGCAGCATAATTACAGGAGGACGACAGAATCATGGCAGCCGTAATCGACAAAAAAACCGTCTTGCGTGACAAACGAGCGCAGGGCATTGCTGCGATGGGCTTGGTTAAACGTGAAGGCGACCGCTTCAGCGTTTCGACGCCGAGTTTACGCGGACGCCGCACGGCCTATGAAGTTTGGCGCGACGAAGCGGGCAAAGTACGTTGTTCCTGTCTTGAGTTTGAGGAACAGTCGGCTCAGGATTCGGCGTTTCGTTGCGAGCACATTCTTGCCGTCAAGCATTCGCTGGTAGCAAGGAATACGGAGACGGCAGCGCAGCCCGAGCCGATAGCCGCGGCAGTCAAGCCGAGCATAGAAACCGGCGGCGCGGAAGTTGGTAGCCTCGCCGCAGCTTCTACTAACACAGAGGAAAACGCATCCGAGAAACTTTCTGTCACGAGGGCCAACTCATCCGACGGC
>JACCTF010000221.1 GCA_013812565.1 Pyrinomonadaceae bacterium
GTGCTGCATTACGGTTAGAATTGGTGTGGAGGGGCATCGGCTGTGACCTCGCGCATTGATGGTGGTATCGCAACTTCCATCTTACAACGAGTCATGGCGATGGCCCTTTCCCTTCTCAAAATTGTACAAAGTCGAGCTTAGTGAATGGTTGTGATGTTTAATTTAAACAAATTGCAATTCACAGCTGCGGTTGTACAGACGACTGCGACAACGCCAAAGAGCTAGTCCGCCTAAGTTAACGCGCTCAAGAGATAAGTGTTGATTGGGGGTCGTTTTTTCAAGTTTCGTAAATTGACTCAAAAGCGGCAGTAAATAGCGGTGGCAACACGCCTTCGTTTCTTTTCTCTGCAAGCCATCGCAATCCGATTTGGCATAAGCTGACACTACGCTGTGCTCCACGATTATCAACTTGCCGCCACCATCCCTGTTTAACTACTTGAAAGCCAATTTGCATCAACCACAAATAAGCCAATGAGACCGCCACCAGCAGTCGTTGCAAACGCCCTGCATCAGTGATTCTCGTTGATTCCAAGTTCAAGCCTCTGCTTTTGTGGTCTGAAAACATCTCTTCGATCCAATAGCGTTTTTGGTAGGTCTCACCCACTTTCTTCGCTTCCTGCAAGTTTGTCATCAACAACCACGGCTCCAATTCATCCTCTTTCCAGATTGCCATCAGGTTTAGTCGATGCGTCGCCTTTTTATCTTTCGTCACCTTCACCTCAGAGAGCTTCGCACTTTCACCTCGCACAGCCACTTCTCCAGCTTTCATCCACACGCCATCTACTTCGATGTATGTTCCTTTCTTGATCCGCAACACATACTTCAATCCCAGCTTCTTTTCTATCCACTCGGCTAAATGAATCGAATGAAACTCTCGGTCAGCAACTATCGAAACCTCTGCGGCGATTGGCAAACAACTCCACAACCAACTCAGTAACTGCTGCTGTAAGGCTAAATCCGAATTCCCATCATGTCGAACTTCAACCCATCCTAAAGGCAAGGCCCGTCCGTGATAGTCCACCGCGACCCATAACAGATTCAAGCCATCCTTGATCATTGAACGGTCCATCAGGATCATCAACTCAACTGTTCCGCCTCGGCTCAATTGGCGCAATACGTTGGTCGCCACTGGTCTTAAAACTTCCAACGCTTCAAACTTTTCGCACTGCAACAATCTCTCGAATCTTTCCACTCTCGACTCCAACTCGATCCCGTTCACATAAACAGATGTGGCGATGTGCGGCAATTGAACACTTTTTTGATATGCCATCCCAACGACCATCAAAGCCAAGTTCCGCCGATGCGATTTGTGGAAACACGGAATCAGACTTTCGATCTGATTCTGCATTTGGTAAGTTACGGACCTGAGATACATTCTGTTCTGCTCCTTGTGGTTTCTAGTCAATTCTTACAACAGCAGACAGAATGTATCTCTCTATTTCAAAAAAAACGACCCCCAATCAAGGATGCGCACAAAGACCGGGCGCAGTGCAGCGGGGATGAGACCAGGAGTGTTGAGCGCCGTGCTGTAAAACGCGGATTCAAGGGTCTCTGCAACGAGAAAAAGGTTGAGCACGTCAACGATCTGCTGCGGCAATGGTTCGGTGAGTCCTATGTCAGGCGCTCCCGGGTTGTTCTGTATCATGCGGTACTCGGCGCTGAGTTCCTCAAGATCGGCGACCGCCTGCGGATGTGTGCTCAGGTGTTTGACGAGCTTGTGATCGAAATTATCGATAGAATTAAATTGGTTCATCGTTTCTCCTCCGAAGACGGTGCTTACACTGTCGTGATGGTTGGCAAGTTGCGACCTGAGATGGGCGTTTGAATAAACGGGCTGACGGCGGTCAGGACGGTTGGCGGGTCGAGCGCTTCATCCGCCGCATGGGGCGCGAAGAAGTTGGTGCGCGGGTAACGTAGGTCGCGGATTGCCGCCGCGTGGCGCCCTTCGACGGAAGCGATTTTGCCCGCTAGCACGAGGATGTCAGTGCTCCCAATTAACTGCCCGGCTCCGTTGAGAGCCGCGACGCCCGTGTCCTCGAAGATCTGCGCGGTCGTTAGCACACTGGTCCGGTCGGAGAAGTTGATTCGGCTGAAGTTAAACTGCGCATTTAGCACACCAGAAATCGCTCGTGGACCGAGCGCCGCGCGAATGAATTCGCGGTGAATGATTTCATGGTCACGGATGTCGGTCAGTATTTGACGTTCTTCGGCGGTCATGCCCGCGAAGGGCGTATTGATGACCTGCGTGTAGAAGGCGGCTTCCAGTCGCTCTAGCAGGAAAGTGTAATTAGCGATACCCATATCACCAGTGCCGAGGTCAACCTCCCCGGTTGTTTGTGCAAGTGCAAATGGTGCGTTGGTTGCAGCCACCGCACCCAGGGTAAGTAGAGCGGCAGCACCACCGCCCGCTTTAAGGAATGTTCGCCTACCGTCAGACTGTGCTGTGCCACGAGGAAGATCGGACGCTTCGTCCGATTTGATATTGTTGGACATTATATACCTCTCTTGAAAATTAATCTTTGTACGAGCAGTCACCTCTATTTGTATAGCTCTGATGAAACAAAATTGTGGGCGCAACCACCCGTAATCAGTATTTACGCCTCTCACGTGGAATTTGGATTGCTGTACGAGAAGCAAATTTATCCTCTTCAAACAACTCTTACCCTTTTCTCTTGAATTTAAGCTGCGGTGTTCATCACACTTGAAAGGCTCTGCTGTCCGTTCTTCGGGTTTGCCCTTGATGTCGAGCCAGAAGGCGTCAAGCCGTTCATAGGGGCGGAAATCGGTGATCACTTGAGTGCATCTCTAGCTAAACCTGATAGCTTCTGGCAGGAGTGAGATCGGCTTAACGACGAAAAGAACCTAATGCTCTCCCGCACTTTTGGTGCTAAGAATTCCGCTAACCGACTGAAGCAGCGTGGCTTACAGGATTCCCTAATCAGGTTGACCGAAGCCCGCAAAACTCCTGAGGAGAGCACTTAAAGACACCTTGCACCAAATGTGCAGATAACCCCAAATTAGATGAAACACGAAACCTGATATCAAAGATTACGTGACGCCTTCAGAAAGCGACAAACGCGCGCCGGGATAACCGTGTGCCGGCGCGCATCTTGCTCAAGAAGCGTAACTATTGTAAGGGTAGTCGTCAGTAACGGGGTGCGTGCCTCTC
>JACCTF010000232.1 GCA_013812565.1 Pyrinomonadaceae bacterium
GCGCCGAGGGCGTCCTTCATTGCAGTGCCGATGTCGGCGGGCGAGTGTACGACGCGAATGCCTGCCGCTTCTAACGCTTTCATCTTTTCGTCCTCCGTGCCGTGACCGCCGGAGATAATCGCACCGGCGTGTCCCATGCGGCGTCCTGGCGGGGCGGTCTGCCCGGCGATGAAGGCGACGATGGGCTTGGTGACGTTCGCTTTCGCGTAAGCAGCCGCGTCTTCCTCCGCCGAGCCGCCGATCTCGCCGATCATCACGATGCCGTCGGTCTCCCCGTCATCCTGAAACATCGCGAGCGCATGAAGGTGCGTTGTGCCGACGATGGGATCGCCGCCGATGCCGATGGCGGTTGACTGGCCCAGCCCGAGCGCCGTCAACTGGCCCACCGCTTCATACGTCAGTGTTCCGGAGCGCGAGACTACGCCGATGCGCCCTTCTTTGTGAATGTGGCCGGGCATGATTCCGATCTTGCATTTGCCGGGCGAAATGATTCCCGGACAATTTGGGCCGATCAGCCGGGTTGGTTTATCGCTCAGATACTCTTTGACACGCACCATGTCGAGCGCCGGGATGCCTTCGGTGATGCACACTACGAGCGGAACGCCTGCATCGGCGGCCTCCATAATCGCATCTGCGGCAAAGGCCGGCGGCACGTAGATAACAGATGCATTTGCTCCTGCCTCGTTCACCGCTTCAGCGACAGTGTTGAAGACAGGAACGCCTTCATGCGTAGTCCCGCCCTTGCCCGGCGTGACGCCGCCGACGACCCTGGTGCCGTATTCGACCATCTGTTTGGTGTGGAATGTGCCTTCTTTTCCGGTAATACCTTGCACAACGAGGCGGGTGTTTTTATCAACGAGAACGCTCAATGCTGCTTGCTCCTTCACAAAGCGCTGACAAGTGATAGTTAACGGGTAACAAGATAAAGGCTTGTTATTAACTCGTCACTTACCACTGTCTTAAAAGACTGCGGAGTATAACATGGGGCAACTGCTGCGCTCTATGCAGGCCACATTTTCAAAGTTCGACTTTGTCGCCGTATTGTGGCACGTCAACTGCCCATCCGAATCGTTCGACGATGTGATCGCGCATTGCGCTGGCGGCTTCCGGCTCGCCATGCGTTACGAAAGCGCGCACAGGCGGTGTGGTCATTCCTTCCAACCAACCTAAAATTTCACGCCAATCAGCGTGCGCCGAAAAGCCGCCGATGCGTTCAATGCGGCAACGCACCGGCACCGGGCGCTTGAAGATCGGGACTTCCCGTTCGCCATCGAGCACGCGCCGCCCAGTGGTTCCGGCAGCTTGATAACCGACGAAGACCACCGTTGCGTTGGGGTCCGGCAACATCCTCTGCGCATGATGCAGCACGCGCCCGCCCGTCATCATCCCCGCGGCGCTGATGATAATGCGGCTTCCGTGTTCATCATTCAAACGCTTCGATTCCTCGCGCGATGAAGTCGTTATCATCGAGCCTGTACGCAGCGGGTGTCGGCGCTCGGCGAGCACGCTCGCGTAATCTTCGTCATGCTCTTCAGGGCGATTGTTGTAGATTTGCGTGGCGGCTGCGGCCATCGGTGAATCGACGCGCACCGGCAAAACGGGAATGCGTTCTTCGTCTTCGAGTTCGCGGATGAGGTAGAGCAATTCCTGTGTCCGACCGATGGCGAAGGCCGGGATCAGCACCGGCCCACCGCGCTCGGCCGCGTCGTTGATGATGCGCGCGAGAATATCTTTCGGGTCTTCAGGGTCATGCAGGCGGTTGCCGTAAGTTGATTCAACCAGGAAGTAGTCGCAAGCGGGCGGCACGACCGGATCGGGGATAATCGGTTGATTGTGATGTCCGAGGTCGCCTGAGAAGAGCACGCGCCTTCCAACTCCCTCACCCGTATCATTTATCTCAACCAGCACCAGGCTCGATCCCAAAATGTGACCGGCAATGCGGAATCCAGCTGCAATACCCTTTGCCACCTCCACCGATTCGCCTGTGTTTGGAATCGGTTTGATAAGTTTTAAGGCGCGGCGGGCATCATCTTCCGTATAGAGCGGCAGCGCCGGAGAGTGGCGTGAAAGGTTATAGCGATTGCGGTAGTCAGCATCTTCTTCCTGCAAGCGTCCTGCATCCGGCAGCAGTATCTTCAACAAATCCGCCGTGCCACGCGAACAGTAGACCGGCCCATCAAATCCATGCGCAACAAGGCGCGGCAAGTAGCCGGTATGATCGATGTGCGCGTGCGTGATAATAACGGCATCAATCGACTGCGGATCAAACGGCGGCTCTTGCCAGTTGCGTTCGCGCAGCTCCTTCAATCCTTGAAACAAACCGCAATCAACGAGCACACGCCGCCCGCCGGCTTCGAGCAGGTATTTCGATCCTGTGACCGTCCCGACGCCACCCCAGAACCCGAGCGTTGCCATTGCTCCTCCTCATAGACTAAGAGAAGAAGGCAGTAAGCAGTCACGTGTTTTCTGCCTTCTGCCTTCTGTTCTTCAAGCGGCCTGTTGTTTAGCGAGCGAAACGACTTTCTCCGCCGCATCCTTCATGCCATTGGCGACGGTGAAGTTCATGCCGGAGTCGCGGATCACGCGTTGCCCTTCTTCGACATTGGTGCCTTCGAGGCGGACGACGACGGGGACT
Organism: Pyrinomonadaceae bacterium; assembly: GCA_013812565.1. Taxonomy (GTDB): domain Bacteria; phylum Acidobacteriota; class Blastocatellia; order Pyrinomonadales; family Pyrinomonadaceae; genus JACCTF01. The sequence continues at coordinate 2,636 of JACCTF010000232.1, forward strand.
CCGATGCCGAGGTTCTGGGCTGCGCCGACCACGCCGCGCGCCACCATGTCGCAGCGCACAATGCCCCCGAAGATGTTGATTAGAACGGCACGCACGTTCTTGTCACCGAGCAAAATCTTGAATGCCGCTTCGACGCGCTCTTGTGACGCGCCGCCGCCAACATCAAGAAAGTTAGCGGGTTCGCCGCCCGCCAGTTTGATGATGTCCATTGTCGCCATCGCGAGTCCTGCGCCATTGACCATGCAGGCGATGTTGCCGTCGAGCTTGATGTAGTTCAGATCGTACTTCGAGGCTTCGATCTCCAGCGGCTCTTCTTCATTTAAGTCGCGTAAGTTCAAAAACTCTTTGTGGCGGAAGAGAGCGTTGTCGTCGAAATTTATTTTCGCGTCGAGTGCGATCAGCCGGTTGTCCTTCGTTAGGAGAAACGGATTGATCTCCAAGAGCGAGGCATCCATCTGCTCGTAGGCGGTGTAGAGGTTCTGCATAAACTTCGCCGCTTGATTGATGAGGTCAACCGGAAGGCCGAGGGCGAAGGCGAGCTTTCTCGCTTGGAACGAGCGAAAGCCGACGGCCGGAACAATCGTCTCTTTCACAATCTTCTCGGGCGTGTGCGCCGCGACTTCTTCGATGTCCATGCCGCCTGCCGCCGAAGCCATAAAGACGAGTCGGCCGGTTGCGCGGTCGAGCACAATGCTCAGATAAAACTCCTTATCAATCGGCAAGCCTTCTTCAATGAGCAGGGTACGCACCTCCCTGCCCTCTGGCCCGGTCTGATGTGTGACCAGATTCATGCCAAGCATAGCTTGCGCGATCTGTTGCGCTTCCTCCGCGCTGCGGGCGAGTTTGACGCCGCCGCCCTTGCCACGTCCGCCGGCATGAATTTGTGCTTTGACAACAACCACTTCGGTGCCTAAATCCTTCGCCGCGCGAAAAGCTTCTTCGGGCGAGCGCACGGTAATGCCGCGCGGCACGGCAATGCCGAAGTTCTTCAACAACTCTTTGCCTTGATATTCGTGAATCTTCATCTTAATCTCCGCTTCGGTTGATGACCTTTACGACACTCTATATTGTGTCACTTAAAGCGCAGGAGTGTAGTCGCATGAAGCATACGGCTGCAAGCCACCCGGCAACAGACGCGCACGAGGTAAACATTGCCTGAAGGAGTTACTAAAGTTACCCTCCACTCTGTGCGATCACGTCTCGTCGCCACTTGCCCGCATGTCTTAGGTAGATGAAAGGAAACAATTCCGATGAATGACGTAACAGTTACTTCGCTCGTGAACCTTCAGAACGAAGTGCGCTATGGGGATGGGAGCGATGGTCACTCCTTTATCACCGACGAACCAAAAACGGTCGGTGGTGATGACCGCGGGCCAGACCCTTATACGTTGCTCATGGGCGCGCTCGGCAGTTGTATTTCGATGACCGTCACGATGTATGCGCGCCACAAGGCGTGGCCGCTTGAGCGCGTCACGGTGCGCCTGCGTCAGCAAAGGGTGCACGCCAAGGATTGCCAAGAATGCGAGATGATGGAGGGTTTTGCGCTTCGCATCGAGCGAGCCGTGACTGTCGAAGGCGAACTGAGCGATGAACAGCGTGCTCGCCTTATTGAGATTGCCCTGAAGTGCCCGATCCACCGAACGCTTACATCTGAAATCGTCATTACTGAGATGCAGGTTTGAAGGATTCGGTTGAATCCATAACGCGCCGCCCGGCCGCGCGAGGGCGTGCGTAACAGTCGGCGGCGTGTAAGCCGTTCAATCTTAGTGGCGTTATACGGACGGGGCGCCGGTACTATTGTAAATAAAGATGTCTCTCCAAACTGTTTATGATGCTGGATGAAATAGAGACGCCATACCCGGTAGAGGAATCAAATGGTTAACAAAGCGTTAGTTTCTATTGTCACGCCTTTCTATAATTGTAAAAAATTCTTCCAGGAAACTATACAAAGCGTTTTCACCCAGACCTATGAGAACTGGGAGCTTCTGCTAGTAGATGATAATTCGATTGACGGTAGCACCGAAATCGCCCTGCGGTATGCCGCGGAGTACCCACAGAAAGTACGTTATTTCGAGCACGAGGATCATCAAAATAGAGGTCAAAGCGCTTCGCGTAATTTAGGGGTTCGTAACGCCACAGGCGAATACATTGCCTTCCTGGACCATGATGACGTGTGGCTGCCGGACAAGCTGGAGAGGCAGGCGAGCATCATGGATTCGCTGCCCGAAGCTGGCATGATTTATGGGGCAACTCAGTACTGGCACAGCTGGACGGGTAAGCTCGAAGACAAACACCGTGACCACGTTCCCGAGCTTCCGGTCAAACCCGGCACTCTGGTCGCGCCCCCAAAGCTACTTCTGGACTCCTATCCTCTGGGAACCGGTAACGCCCCATGTACGGGTAGCCTCCTGATGCGGCGTGAGGCGGTAGAGCGCGCCGGCGGTTTCGAAGAATCTTTCAAAGGCGAACGTTGCTTGTACGAGGATCAAGCCTTCTTGGTCAAGGTTTACCTTAATGAATTCGTTTACGTGGCGGGCGAGTGCTGGGACAAGTACCGGCTGCACCCCGACTCCGCGATGGCTACCGCGCTTGAAGCGGGCCGGTACCAGTCTACACGCTTCTTCTTTTTGGAATGGTTTGAAAGGTACTTGGTTGACAAAAAGATTCAAGATGAAGAGATCTGGTTAGCTCTGAAGAACGCACTCTGGCCGTACCGACACCCGGTGTTGTCCAAGCATCCACGCTTGTACCGACTGCTGGTGAGTGCCCGCCAGCTTATTACACAGGGCGAAAGCAAAACACAGAAACATCATTGAGGTCTGCAGAGAAGTGTTTATTGCCTAAGCCCCCAGTACGATGGAAAGCGATATAGGTCAGTGCCGCCCGCGGTAGCGGGCAGCACTGACAAACAAGACTGTTCTGGGTAACGTAGGTTACTCATCAAGCGCGGCGCATTTAAAGGCACACAAAAGCTTATGGATAGTAAGTTCCGACCATCCGTAAGCAAGTTTAGCTGGCGGGTTTATAATCGGCGCGAGAGGATTTGAACCTCCGACCCCCTGAACCCCATTCAGGTGCGCTACCAGGCTGCGCTACGCGCCGTCGATTTGTTCTTTAATATGCCTTAGATGGGTTGCTTGTCAAATGGTCTGTGACATGCGTTGCAGAGTCCCGGCAGAAGCGTGAAACTTAGCTTTCCACTTACTCTTACCTGCGCTGCGGTTCGTTCGCATCCAACAACCCTAACAGCTCATACAACTGCTCTTTCAACCGACGCATGGCGACGCGTCGTCCCTCCGACACGCCTGCACTTGCATCAGCCAATACGGTTTCTTCGGAGGGCGACCGGGGCTGTGCCGCAATTACCGGCGATGTACTCGATGGTGGAGGCGCGACGCTCGGCGGCGCAGCAGGCGCTGCCTGGGTGCTCATCTCCGGCGTGACAACCTTGAGCTTGCTCGCCCCACGCAGTTCGCTGGAAAGCTTCTTTTTCGCTCCAGCGATTGTGTACTGATCTTCATAAAGCAATTCCTTGATGCGTAGCGCCATTTCTACATCGCGTCTGCGGTAGGTTCGTTGCCCGGCGCGATTTTTCTGCGGCGCGAGCATCGGGAATTCTGACTCCCAGTAGCGCAGCACATGCGCCTGCACGCCCGTGATCTCACATACTTCGCCGATTTTGAAGAAGAGTTTTTCGGGGATTAAGACGGCCGCTCGATTCATAATGTTTTCTCGAAGGCACTTGCCAAATGCTGCTATGAAGCTGGGGCGGAAGTGTTTAAGCAGACTGAGGCGCTTTGCGGCGCAATGTTACTTAGGGGCCACTCCCGTGTCAACGTCCTGTAAAGTACGGAGCAAAGAGTACGGAGCAAAGAGTGCGGAATGCAGAGTTTAGAAGTAAAGCACGACCTTGCTCTTTAACTCCGTACCTCGTACTTCGCACTCTTTACTTTGGCGCATACTTTTTCTCGCATCGTGGACGGGGCAGGTTTCCGGCAGCTATAATCTCATCACTCTCACCACAAAGTTTCCAGGAGGTTCACCGCTCATCGTGTCCACGTCCGCAGATGGCTTCCAGCTTGCCGCGCGTCTTGATAAAGTCGGATTCTCCGACATCGTTAAAACTCGCAACCGAGTAATGGAATTACGTGCCGCGGGAGCAACAGTCCACGAGTTTCAAGGCGGCGAACCTTTCCAGTGGACGCCCGACTACATCAAAGAAGCGTTGGTGCGTGCTCTACAGGACAACAAAACTCGCTACGCCCCGTCGTCGGGCATCTCTGAACTTCGCCAAGCGATTGTCGAGAAAGTGCGCACGCGCAACCGCATCCCGCACAATGATGAAAACGTAGTTGTTCTCAACGGCGGCATGCAGGGTCTGTTCGCTGTGTTTCAGTCCGTGGTCGATCTCGGCGAGGAGGTGCTGGTTTTTTCTCCGTACTGGACACCGATCAAGGATTTGATCGCGCAGTGTGAGGGCGTGTCCGTACTGGTGCCGACGACGGAGGCGCGCCGTAACGGTTTCGCCAAAACACTTGTGCGTTACGCTTCATCGAGGACGCGCGCCATCTACTACAACACGCCGCAGAATCCATCCGGGGTGGTTTTCACACGCGCTGAAGCGGAAGCGGTTGCCGCCCTCGCACGCGAGCGCGACCTCATTGTGATCGCCGACGAAGCTTATGAGGATTTTGTGTACGACGGCCGGCATGTCTCAATCGCTTCGCTCGACGGGTGAGCCACACGCATGCGCGGAGAATTCGATTTTATAAACTTTGTTCGGCGACAAACCGAGAAGAAACAGCGTCCGAGCGGGCTTGCGATGGGGATCGGTGACGACGCGGCTGTTGTCACCGCGCGTCCGGGAAACACGTCCGTCGTCACGACCGACCTACTAATAGAAGATATAGACTTCCGCCGCCACTGGACGCCGCCACGCCTGCTTGGTCACAAAGCGCTTGCGGTATCGCTCTCGGACATCGCCGCGATGGGCGCTCGCCCGCGATGGACCTTAATATCAATAGGTGTACCCAGCAGCGTTTGGAAAACGAACTTCCCCCAGGAATTTTATCGGGGTTTCTTCGCGCTGGCTGACCAGTACGATGTCGCGCTCATCGGCGGCGACATCTCCGGCACTCCTGATCGCATCGTTGTCAACTCAACCGTGATAGGCGAAATGAAGCAGCAGCGTCACGTGCTACGTGCGGGCGCACGCTCCGGCGATCTCATCTTTGTGACCGGCAAGCTCGGCGGCGCGAGCGCGGGCCTTCGTTTGTTGGAAGCGGGCGGGCAGGCGCCCGACAACCATCCCAGTTCGCGGCCGAGTAAACGACGCGGATTTAATGCGCGCGAACTCGTCATGCTTCGACAGCTTTCCCCAACTCCGCGCGTAGGTTGGGGCATCCGGCTTGGCGAGCAGCGCTTGGCAACCGCAATGATCGACATCAGCGATGGGCTTTCGTCAGACCTCACCCACCTGACTCAAGCGAGCGAAGTCGGCGCGACCATCGAGGTAGAGCGCATTCCCGTTGATCCGCTCGTTGAACAAGTCGGGATGAAAAACCATGAGGCGCTGGCGCTTGCGTTGCACGGCGGCGAAGATTTCGAATTATTGTTTAGTGTGCGCCCACGTAACCGCGCTCGCGTGCCCAAAGAAGTTGACGGCGTGCCCGCGACATTGATCGGCGAAATAACAGATGAAGCCGGGCGTCTACAACTTCAGGAAGGTGGCCGCACACGCGTTTTGAAGCCACAAGGGTTTGTCCACTTTGCCGGTAGAGGCCCGTCTCAAAAGTGATGAGTGATGAGTGATGAGTGATGAGTCGGAAGGCAGCAGTGCAGGGTTTAAATGATGTGCTGACATATCAAAGTCCGAAGTCGAAACCATTCTTGCCCTCACTTCGGACATCGGACTTCCTACTTCGGACTTATTTGCTTGGTCCGCGTCACAGTCTTGAGGGGCGGCGAAGAAACGCGAGATCACTTCTTTTTATTCTTTGGTATCACGCTTATTGACTCAATTTTGAGCGATCCTCTTTCGTTTCGGAAAACCTTAAATGCCGCTTCATGCTCCTGACCATCATCTTTTATAAATCTTACAGTGAATATCTTGCCGCCATTGCGTTCTTCCACACGCAGCGGTAACCGACCGCGTACGTCCGGGCTACGGTAAGCCGTATAGTGCTCTTGTTTATTTTTGTCGTAACCGAGGACATAGATCCGATCAAAATCCACCTGATCCGCCGTTGTGGAATCACTGGAGCTACTTTTCTCAAGAATCACCCAACTGCCCGGTTGAGTATCGCTTGTTGTTTCTTTGTTTTTGGAGACCGAAGGCACACCGTTTACACCATCATTGTCAAGTCTTTGCCAAGCGACGAACTCGCGTCCCGTGCGGTAGAAGATAATATCGCTCGGGACGGTTAACTCAACCTGCTTACCAAAGATCCAACCCGCGGGAGCAGGTGAGATGGGCGGCGTAGCGAGCGGGAGCCGCACTTTGTACCACAACTCGTTCGAATCTTCCGGAACTTTCGGAGCCTCAATATCACCCCGCCTTCCGCCGCGCCGTGCGGCCCCCGGCTTCGGCGCATCATCGCTTTCGGCCGCCTCAGAAGTTCGAGGCTTGGGCACATACTTCCAGCCGACGATGTCAAACTCAACGCCCGCGTCTAGTTTCATCAGGATGTTGTCATCCGCGTTCCTGTCCGGTGATAAACGTAGATTCGTGTTGGCGCGAAGCTGGCCGGTTGCTTGGGTTGGCGTGTTCTCGTCTTCACTCGCCAGCCGCCGCGAACGGTCAAGCAACTCTTCGGACATGATGTTGCGCGATTCAATCCAGCCCTCCGTGTCATCCGCCCGAACGCGTAACCATTGTTCGCCATTCTCTGTGGTAGTCGCCTCAAGAATGTCTACCATATCGCCGCGCTCGACTGCTAATAGATCGGCCGCCACAACCGCCGTCGAGCTGCGGATCTGCGCGCGGCGAGCTGTCACAGCGCCGGTGCTCTCTTTTTTGGCGAACGTCTCACACCCACTAACGCCGACGGCAGTCACACACAGAAGCAACCATGCCGCTCCGTTCATGCTGCTTTGCCGACGACGGAAGACTTTCAATCTTAATAAGAACGTTTGTTCACCGAATGTCATACCTCTAAACATCCTTTGTGCCTCGACTCAACAACTCGTTATAGCTTTCAAGAAAACGGGTTTGGAGCGTTGCCTTCGGGCGGGTTGTGCGACGTGGGAAAGCATCTCGAATAAAGTCGGTACTCCAAACCGTTATCCTTCTAATCTTTCGCTTGAAATCTATACCTTCACGCTTTTTACTCAGCTCTTCCTTTGTTCGACTCACTCCGTCCTTTCCTTCAAAACAGAGCTTGCTCTTACGTCGTAGCCGAACTGCTTTAGTAGCTCGCGTTGCCGACGATCTAGTGGCTCGGCGACGGCGATGCGGGTCTGTGCGCCCGGTCGTTCTGCCCTCAAGCCGAACAACGTGATAATCTTTTCCAACTCAATCACATCAACATTTTCGATGTACCGCCGCGTGATCTCCCGCATACCACTCTCACTATTCAAAGCTTCCAGCACGGCAGAGTTTCCTTCCGTTCGCCGGCTCTCTGTCGCATGGCGACGAAAGAGGTTTCGGTAAACGTCGTCCAGCGATCTCTTTCCTTTTGTCTGCTGCCGTAATGTTAAGTCGTAGAGGAATGCGACCAACATGCCCTTATTGTAAACAAGCGCCGCGTTCCCGTTCCAACGTTGCCGCGAAGCATCAAGCAAACTTATCTTCTCGCGATGGCTTGCCGATAAATAACCGTCGAACGCACGCCCCATCGCGTTGAGGTAGTCGTGGAAAAACAACTGGCCCAGACGCATGCTCATACGCATCGCTTGGTAGAGCGTGAATCCTTCATAAAACCAATCGTATTGACCGTCCAGAGCGAGCTTGTTTGGCACCCACAAATGAAACAGTTCGTGGGCTAACGGCACGCTCAATCTGGCTAACGCCTCGTGTTTAGAGGCCGCTTGCCCGGCGAGAAATATCACGGTCGAGCCGCGCGTTTCGGCGCTCCATCGGTGTGGAGGCACCGGCTGGGGAAACGGCGCGAGGATCAGCATTGCCTGATGGCCTGGCGGGCTACCGGCAGCTTCTCTACACTGTTTAAGGATGTCTGATGCCGTGTTTAATACATCTTCATCTACGAAGGCCCACTTCCCCGCCGCGATCATCTTGAACTCCGTTGACTTGATGCGCGTACGCTGCTCACGCAAATCTTGTCCGACAAAGAAGACCGCTTCATCCGCATCAGTAATGTCGAACTGTCCCGCCTCGTCCTCTCGCACAACTGAGCCAACAAACCAGTTCGTCGGCAAAGTGAAGCTTACCTTAACGTTTGTTCGAACCTTGGGCAGCAGATCGCCGAGCATCAGTAAGCCATGCTCACCGGCAAGCCACGAAATGTGCGCAGCATCTGTCGGCGGGGTGGGCGGATTCAACCGAACCTCATAACGAAATGTGGTCGCCCGGCGCGCCGCTTGATACTCACCCGAAGCGATTTTACGAACCGGCACATCTGCGCCGCTCATATCAGCAAAGGTTACATTCTCGATTCTTGCGGCGATGTTCATCACGCCCGCATAAGAATCACGAAATGACAAACGACTAACGGGTTGCTCTCCCTCGATCCGAATGCGGGGCGGATCAAGCGAAACAATTTGGATGCGCGCCTTTAAAGACTGGGCTTCTGCAATGTTCGCTGCGCAAAAGACGACGAGCAGCGTGACCATCACGCCGCGGAAGCGACTAACACCCCGCATCACTGCGCTAAGCCGATGGGCGAGTATCTGTTTACTAAGGATCGGACAATGAGTTTGCAAGTTCACTTGTTTGGAGGGCAACCGACATAAGGAGACGTTAGCGGTTCAACCGTTCGATAACTCCGGTCATGCGGAATCATACCGCTTAAGGTCGCCGAATGTAGCACAGTGAATTACAGGATGACCAGCAACTCCGAATACCGCCGGGGTCATTCAGTTTTTCACACGATAAAGAGACCCTCAACAGCCACGAGGTCCAAGATGCCAAGCGCACCAAGGCTTCTCAACCAGCCGTTATAATCTCGGTGTGCTTGTCGTCACGGCGGTTCATTGTTTGGAGAGTGGATGATCCGGCTTTTTGCACGGTGTTTGACTCACCGCTTGCGCTTGCCTAGACTTCCCTGGTTAAAACCTTTGTCCCCTTGCCGGTCCAAGTAAAAATGCTGAAATTTTACAACACACTTTCGGGTCAACTAGAAGATTTTCGCCCGCTTCGCGAAGGTGAAGTGGGCATATATTCCTGCGGCCCCACCGTCTGGAGCTTCGCGCAGATCGGCAATTTCCGCTCGTTTATCTTTGCCGACATCCTGCGCCGCTATCTGGAGTTCAAAGGCTTTCGCGTCACGCATGTGATGAACATCACGGACGTCGAAGACCGCATCATCGCTCGCTCGCAAGAAAACGGTATCACCATTGACGAATACACCGCGCAGTATATCGAGGCGCTGTGGGAAGACTTTGATGCCCTCGGTTGTGCCCGGCCTCATGTCGTCCCGCGTGCCACACGTCATATCCCCGAGATGGTCAACATCATCGAGCAGCTTATCGAACGGAGTCACGCCTACAAGTCAGACGGTTCAGTCTATTACCGCATCGGTTCATTTCCCTTGTACGGCAAACTATCCAAAATCAACTTGGCAGGCAACGTCGCCGGCGCGAGCGAACGCATCGACACCGACCGGTATGAAAAAGAGGATGTGCGTGATTTCGCTTTATGGAAAGCGGCTGGCTCGCCGGAAGAGATCGCCTGGGACACGAGTCTCGGGCGCGGGCGACCCGGCTGGCACATCGAGTGCTCCGCGATGTCGATGAAGTATCTCGGCGAGACATTCGACATTCACGCGGGCGGCATCGACCTTGTCTTTCCGCATCATGAGAACGAGATCGCGCAGAGCGAAGGCGCGACCGGGAAACCGTTCGTCCGCTACTGGCTTCACGCCGAACACTTAAAAGTGGACGGCGAAACGATGTCGAAGTCGAAGGGCAACTACTACACGTATCGCGACCTCACCGCGCTCGGGTTTTCGCCCGTCGCCATTCGCTATTTTTTGTTGAGCGTGCCGTATCGCAAACAACTCAACTTCACGCTCGAAGCTTTGGGCGGCGTGGAGAAGACAGTCGAGAATCTCCAAGATTTCCATGCCCGCTTGATTGAAACACGCACCGAGCCGGGAACTAATTCAATACTGAATAAAGCGGTGAAGCGCGCTTTAGAAGAATTTGAACTCGGCCTCGATGATGATCTCAACACATCTGTCGCCCTCGCCGCGATTCATACGCTCTCACGCGAAGTAAACACCGCGCTTGATAATTGCCAGTTGCGCGAGGATGACAAACGCGAAGTGCTTGCCTTGATCGAACGCTTTGATTCCGTGCTGAACATCTTCGGTCGAGTCGAACCCCCGATGCTCGACGAAGAAGTTCAACGGTTAATCGATGATCGTCAAGAAGCGCGCCGACGCCGCGACTGGTCGCGCGCCGACGCGATCCGCAACGATTTATCACACCGCGGCATTCTGCTGGAAGACACTAGAGACGGCGTGCGCTGGAAACGACGCTGACGCCCGGATCAGCAACTGATTCGCAGTAGCAATATATGCGGTACACCTTTCTATCAAGATAATGCCGCAGCAACCACTCACTGCTTTAGGAGATTCTTAATGTTCACACGTGCTTTGTTGTTACTGCTCTGCCTCAGCGTCACGAGTTTCGGGCAAACGCAGGTCCAGCCATCAAATGCGGAAACGCGGAGTTCTACCGCGCCTGCACCAGCATCAACGGCTAATCCCAATACCGCGCAGTATGAGTATCGTGTTCTCGCCACTAGCAAAACTTCCACGCTGCAAAATGAGTTGAATGATGCCGCCCAGGCAGGCTTCCGCTTTGAGGGCGTAATGGGCGGCGCAACCAGCTTTGGTGGTTCAGAAGGGGTCGTCGTAATGTCGCGCAACACAGCCTCTAATGAAATGCGCTACGAGTACAAACTTCTGGCGACCAAGAAAACTTCTACCATGCAGAAAGAGTTGCAGGAAGCAGGCGGGGCGGGTTTTGATTACCGCGGGCAAACTATCTTCAACACGACGTTTGGCGGTCAAGAGGTGGTCGTCGTCCTGGAACGTCCGCGCGGCGCTGATACCAGGCGTGTTGAGTACAAGTTGTTCGCGACATCCAAGACCTCAACTATGCAGAAAGAGTTGCAGGAAGCCGGCAAAGAAGGCTTCGCTTATGCTGGCATCACCGTGGCTGAAACCTTCTTCGGCGGAAGTGAATTGGTTGTCATCCTCCGCAAACCGAGAAGTTGATGAAGTTGATCCTTCGAACAGGTTCGGGTATGCTCAACCTTGATGGTGCTTCGCGTTATGTGCAAACTTCAAATCATCTATCTTCGTCCACTTGATCGCCGCGTTAATCTCTTTGCGGATTAACCGCTTGCCCTTCTCTTTCCTCTAAGCATCTTCCACGCCGTTTCCAACACACCAACGTTGCCTTGTCGCTTCGACAAAGGAGAGTATCCATGTCCACACTTGCACCACCCAAGAGACCAGAAATCAAAACCGCTTTGCCTGGTCCAAATGCCAAGCAGATCATTGAAGCCGACCAGCAGTTTGTCACACCATCGTACCCACGTCCCTCTTTCAAGTTAGTTGCCGAGCGCGCCGAAGGCGTTTGGGTTGAGGACGTAGACGGCAACATCTTTCTCGACTGCAACGCCGGAGTAGCCGTCTGTTCAACTGGTCATTGTCACCCGGAAGTCGTCCGCGCAATTCAGGAACAAGCCGCACAGCTCATACACATGTGCGGCACGGATTACTACTACCGGCATATGCCGGACCTCGCGCGCAAACTCGACGAGATCACCCCTGTCCCACGACCTACGCGCACGCACTTTGCCAACAGCGGCACCGAAGCGGTTGAAACCGCGTTGAAGCTGGCGATGCACGCCACGGGGCGCGAACGGTTCATCGCCTTCTTCAACAGCTTTCACGGGCGCACGCTCGGTTCACTTTCATTGACCTCATCAAGAGTGGCACAGCGACGCGGCTTTCGCCGTCAAGCACTTGATGTAACGCATGTGCCTTATGCTTACTGTGCGCGCTGCCCGTTTAATCTCGGTCGCTGCGCAGATGGTTCGTGCTGCTTGGGCGGACTCGACTGGATTGAGAATCGTTTATTCAAAACTACTCTGCCGCCGGAAGAATGTGCCGCGATTGTCGTTGAATGTGTGCAGGGAGAAGGCGGCTACGTGCCTGCGCCCCGTGAGTTTCTGCAAGGTCTGCGACGCATCTGCGACGAGCATGGAATTCTGCTGATCGTTGACGAAGTGCAGTCAGGCATGGGTCGCACGGGCAAGATGTTTGCCTCAGACCACTACGATTTGAAGCCTGACATTATATGCATTGCGAAGGGGATCGCATCGGGCTTGCCGCTCGGCGTGTGCGTGGCACGCGCTGATTTGATGGACTGGAAACCCGGCGCGCATGCTTCGACCTTTGGCGGAAATCCCGTGGCGATAGCTGCGGCGCTGAAGACAATTGAACTACTTGAACGCGAGTTGGTCAAAAATAGCCACGAGGTTGGCGAGTATCTCCAGCAAGGATTGCGTAAACTGATGGGGAAGCACGATTGCATCGGAGAGGTGCGTGGGCTTGGACTGATGGTTGGCGTTGAGTTTGTCGAGGATCGTGTTTCAATGAAACCTGCGCCCGAATTGCGTGACCGCATCGAACATGAATCGTTTGATCGCGGACTCATTCTATTAGGGGCCGGGCAGAACACAATCCGCTGGTCGCCGCCGCTCGTCATCACACGCGAGAACATCGATGTCGCATTAGAGATTTTCGATGAAGCGATTGCCGCAGCGGATGCATAACGCTGCGGATAAGCTGCGGCATTGTCATGCTGCAGCTTATCCGCAGCGTTCGGCGGCTTCGCTTCACGTCGCAATGGAATATCCAATGAACCCTACTATAAAATTCGAGTAATGATGCGCCTAAACCTACCTGTTATCGCTGATACCGCTGATTACAAGCGCCATTTTAGTAATGACGTGTGGCAACAAGCTGTCGCGATTATCTGTGATCGGCATCATCTTCCTTACACGAGTTTGCGGCGTTCGCAGCAGGGCGAAAACATCATCTTCTTTGTTGACGAACGGTTGGTTATCAAAATCTTCGCTCCGTTTCGTGAAAGCTACTTACGCGAGAAAGCGGCACTCGAATTCGCTAACGGCAAACTTGGCATTGAAACGCCAGCGATTTTATGCGCAGGAGAACTCGAAGGCTGGTCATATCTCGTGGTGACACAGCTTAGGGGGGTTCCGGCGAGAGAAGCGTGGTTAGAAATCGAATTGCACGAGCGTATCGGAATTGTCTCCTGTCTTGGTGTGGCGCTGAAGAGTTTGCACAATCATGCCGCCCCTCTCTCACAACCCGCGCTGAATCGTGATTGGCATGGATTCATTGAGCGACAAGCAAAAATGAGTGTTGAGCGGCAGCGAGCCTGTGGCGCAAATCCTGAATGGTTGGAGAGGCTGCCCGGTTATATTGCCGCGAGACTTGAGTTACTACCGGCAGAATATGAGCCTGCGCTGCTTCATGGTGACGTTCATCTAGGTAATTTGCTGCTCGCGCAAGAGAACGGACACTGGAAGATTACAGGCTTATTCGATTTCGGCGACTCATTTTGCGGTTTTCATGAATATGATTTTGTCGCGCCCGGTGTCCTCATGGTACAAGGAAGCCGCGAACTGCAGAGGGCGATTCTGCTCGCTTATGGTTATAAAGAATCGCAGCTTGATATGAATTTACGTGCCCGGTTGATGCTGCTAACCGTTCTTTACGAATGCAGCGATTTGCGTAAGTACGCTTTGCGTCTTATGCCCAAAGCTATTACTTTCACGCTCGACGAACTAGAAGCCGCGATCTGGACATTTGCAGCAGAGTAATAGCGGCGATAGCGTGCTCACGTCGGACGCGCCGCCGAACAATCGCTTGCACCTGACCGCCCGGTAGCATGCTTCTCAAGCAGCCTCGTTCCTTCAGCTTGAATGCTGCTCGCGGGCGGCAGGTGAAGCGGGGCGTTAGATGCTCGCGCCTGTAAACTTTGACAAGAAACCTCGCCGTAATTGCATTGAAGTCTTCGCTGCTTTAATCTCGCCTTCGCCGGACATTTACATCGAGAGAGAGCCAACGTCTCTGGTCTTTTCTTTTGCCTCCGCTAGATGTTGACCTGCAAGAGCGAGCACCAACTTGGCTTGTTCTTTTCTTGGTAGTCAGTTCGGTGGATAGCAGGAGTGAAGTTGCTTGTATGTTAAATTACTGGAAAGCGCGGGAGCTGGGTGAGCCTCGTTTCAACGAAAGAGTCTCTTATGATCCCCATTTACCAACTGCCCTTTGGGCTTTACGACAAGAGCTATAGTCGCATCACCTCAAGATACTGCTTGCGCGTGATGCTGACGCTAAAGCTAACTCTTTTACTCGCTGCGCAACCCTTACTGTTCAGCGTTTATGCTCAGTCTCGGAATCAAGCGTCGCTATCAACCTCTGTGGTAACTCTTCGCGGGCGGGTGGTTGATGCTCGAACTGGTGAGCCGATCTCGAAAGTTAAAATTATTGTCGGCGAATCCGAGCAGAGCACGACGACAGATGAGCGCGGCGCTTTTACAATCGAGAATCTGCCGCCCGGCGAAGTCGAGCTGTACATCACAACGGTCAACTACGGCTTAACAAAGAAGACAATTCTCGTTAAAGAAGCGGAGAACACCCAGATAGAGATTGCCCTTAATCAAGAAGCCGCGACGTTGAGCGAGCAAGTCACCGTGACAGCACGCCCGTTTGAAGAAACGGAAACCAATCCGGCGTCCGAACAAAGTCTCAACAAAAGCGAACTCCAAAAGCTTTCAACCGTGCTGCTTGGTGATCCGTTGCGTGCGGCGCAAGCCTTGCCAGGTGTGATCGCCAATGATGACTTTCGCAGTGAGTTCGCCGTGCGCGGCGCTGGTTTTGGTCGCGTCGGCGTCTATGTTGATGGTGTCCTCACGGATAACTTTGTTCACACCTTGCAAGGCAATCCTCTCGACACAGGTTCAATTTCAGTTATCAACGCCGACACGCTCAGCACGGTGTCGCTCTTGAGCGGAGCGTACCCGGCGCGGTATGGCGACAGCACGGCGGCAGTGCTCAATCTGGAAACCAGAGACGGCAACCGCGTTAAGCCCACCGGACGTATTGCGGCAAGCTTGAGCAATACTTCAGGAGTCGTTGATGGACCGTTTGCCGGAGGGCGCGGCTCGTACCTGTTTGCCGCACGCAAAAGCTACCTCGGATACTTAGTGCGCCGCGTCAACGATGCAAATGACAATACGGACAACCTTTCGATCATCGAGTTTGCCGATATACACGGCAAAGCCGTTTACGATTTATCCGCTCTCCAGCAGTTCGGTATCTCAGCCATCTTCGGCAGCTTCGACTTTGATCGAAACCGTCCGCGCGAGCAATTGGGCTTGAATCGAACGCTCAATGCTGACTCGCGCAATTTCCTCCTTGATGCCCACTACAGCTATACGCCTAACTCTCGACTGTTCACGCAAACCCGCGTCTTCGGCTTACGCACAAGCTTTACAAACATGAACGCCGCTGGTCGCATTCTTGAGGATGGACTGCGCACGCAAGCTGGTATCCGCAGTGACATCAACTTTCTCATTCGCCCATCACACCGTATTGAGGCTGGTCTGTATGTGCGCTCGTTACGCGGCGAGCGACTCAGCGAGCGCTTTCAATCTTCATCAGGCGCAGTGGTGACAGCACGCAATCTGGAAAGCTTTGCTCGCCGTGCAACAGAGCAGAGCTATTACGCGCAAGATACTTACACGAACGAGCGTCTAGGTTTATCTCTCACCGGCGGAGGTCGTATTGAGCACATCGGATTGACGGATGAGACGGTGTTTTCTCCCCGTGCGGCGCTTCAACTTGCATTCAGCGATCAGTGGAGAGTACGCGCAGGCTTCGGCATGCACTACCAGTTCCCGGACTTCCAGTACATCTTCGGTCAGTTTGGCAATACAGGTTTACGCGCCGAACGAGCCACACATTACAACTTGAGCGTCGAGCGAAACTTTGGGAGCAGAACGCGCGTGCTTGCCGAAGTCTATGATCGAGAAGACGCAAACCTGATCTTCAGCCTTTCAGAACCGCGCCTTGAAGCAGGTCGCGTTACGTTCGCTCAATTTCCTTATCGCAATGCCCTACGCGGTTACGCGAGAGGCATTGAGCTAACGTTGCAACGACGCAGCGCCAATAACCTGACCGGATGGGTATCTTACGCTTATGCCAAAACTCGCCTGCGAGATAAAAACAACAATCTCAACTTTGCAAGCGACTTCGATCAGCGACACACCTTGAACACCCATGCGAGCTACCGCTTCACGGAAACCTTCAACTTGAGCGGGCTGTGGCGCTACGGCACCGGTCTACCTGTTCCAGGCTTCTTTCGATTGAATGAACCAACGCTGTTTCTCGCCGGTGAGCGCAATCTCTTCAGATTACCCGCCTACAGCCGCGTTGACGTGCGAGCAAGCAAAGCCTTCTTCTTTCGGAGGGTGAAGCTAACGCTTTCGGGCGAAATCCTAAATCTGCTCAATCGCGATAACTTCCGTTACACCGGCTTTGACCGGTTCACTTCGCAAGGCGCAGTGATAGGTAGCTTAGACAAGCTGCTTCCTATTTTGCCGTCGGCAGGGATAGTTATCGAGTTCTAAATTCAGGCGTTATGTTGCTTCTCTCCTGAACCTTGTGTTGTGGGGCATCGGTCATAGTGGCTGGCTAAATCAAACCACACAAGACCGGTACGCAATGGACGACCTCACCGCAGAGACCGAGGAGCCGAGCCGCAGAGGTTCGCAGAGTAAGCAGGTCAATTCTCTGCGAGTCTCTGCGGGAACTCTGCGTCTGCGACGGTGAAGATTGTTTCTGCGACCGTCACGTTACGAATAATCGAGTGTCCGCACCTTTTTGATCGCCGCCGCGTCTCGATCATTACTATTGCGCACAACTTTGCTCTCAGTCGTTTGCCCGACGACAAAAATTGGGACGGCCAAGCACAAGGCTAAAACTGCGAACGCACGTTTCATCAGTTAGCTCTCCTTATCCGAATGGTTGTTTCTCCATATGTGCTGTGTCAAGGAGCGGCGGAGAAATTCCGTCAAGGCGCGTTCACGCTGAAACTTCCACTCAAAGCGAAAGATCGCCGCGCAAGCCTGACATAGCTTCTCCATGATGATGAGGATGATATAATTGCCAGTATTCGAGGGCATGACATCATGAGCCGACAAGACGAGCATGTTGTTGATCCTGTGATCGAGGCGTACAAAAAGGATGTGGATCGCACACTCATCCGCGAAAATCTTCGTCTCTCCGTCGAGCAGAGATTTGAAAAGCTGATGCGGTTGCAGGAGTTCGCGACTGAGCTTCGACGCGCGGCGCTTGAGCGGGAGCCATCGCGATGACTGACTTTCGCACACTGGTTCGCTTGTTGGCTCATAATTCGGTCGAGTTCATCATCATCGGCGGCGCCGCGGCCACCGCTCACGGCTCGGCTCGGCTGACCGAAGACCTAGACATCGTTTATCGGCGCACCGAGGAAAATATCTCGCGCCTGATTCGCGCGCTGGCTCCTTATGAGCCGTACCTGCGCGGCGCGCCGCCGGGCTTGCCCTTCCGTTGGGACGAATTGACCATCGAGAGCGGCCTGAATTTCACACTCACCACAACGCTCGGCGCGCTTGATCTGCTAGGTGAAATCACAGGCGGCGGCGGCTATGAAGACTTGTTGCCACACTCAATCCAACTACAACTTTACGATGTCGAATGCTTCTGCCTTGGCCTCGCGCGTCTCATTCACGTTAAACGCGCGGCGGGACGCCCGAAAGACTTGGAGACAATCGCGGAGTTGGAAGCAATCATGGAAGAGCAAAAGCGCCGTCTATGATGTTGTGAGTTCGCCGTATCAAGCTTGGTTTTACGGTTCAGAAAGGAATCGCAGTATCTCGCGCATCAACCGCTCTCCCTGTTCCGTCGCGAAAATGAACTGCGCGTGGGCGGAGCCTTCCAGGATCAACAACTCTTTCGGGCCAGATGCTCTCTCATACTGGTCGCGAATTTGGGGTAATCGTGGTTTTTTGTCGTCCCCGCTGAAGTCGTCGCGGCTCAAGATGAACAACTTCCGGCCTTTTATCTGCTCGGGCTTGTCAATCGGCGAGTCTGCCAGCAGTACGAGGCGGTCTATCTCGCCTGGCTCAGCCTCAACCGACGCGTCGGCAGCAGCCCCGCCTCCAAAGCTTGCCCCATGCCCGCGCCTGCTTCTCCCAACTCTCCTTGTTGAACCGACCTCCGTGAGCCAGCACGCCCCCCCGGTCGCCTTTTCCGTACAGGTTGGCGTAGATAAGCCCTCCGTCATGGGTCGGAAAAGAAGCGTGTTCCGGCGGCTCAGAAGCATCTTGCCTTCTGCTCTCACCTCCAAGAGCAAGAACTGACACCGTGATTGCAAGGGTGATATTAACGAGGATGCTCATCATTTGATTGCTCCTTTCAGTGAATTGTTCCTATCGTTCTTTATCTCAACTGCGGGGTGTTTCGTGATTACCCGCGAGCGCCTAACGCAAATTAGGTTTTGACGCAAAGGAAAAGAGTCCGAAGTCGTAAGATGAAGTCGATAAGTGTCG
>JACCTF010000241.1 GCA_013812565.1 Pyrinomonadaceae bacterium
GTGCTGCACTTCTAACATTCCTAGAAGTGTGTAGCAACTGAAAGTCTTGCACTGAAAGTGCATAGCTTTGACTAGCGGCTTGGGACAGTAAAAACAGAAAAGTCTTCTGCTTCTTATTTATCCTTCATCCTTCATCCTTCATCCTTTAGGCTATGCACTACGGCTTGATTGCGGGTAACGGACGGTTTCCCTTTCTGGTGATTGAAGGGGCGCGGCGGTCTGGCGCGCGGCTGGCCGTGGCCGCAATTCGTGAAGAGGCTGATCCGGCGATTGAAGGCGTGGCAGAACGCTTGACTTGGGTCGGTATAGGTCAACTTGGAAAGATGATCCGGTTTTTCAAGCGCGAAGGTGTTGAGCAGGCGATCATGGCTGGGCAGGTTAAGCATGTGCAGATCTTTAGCGGCGCGATTCCCGATGTGCGCATGCTGAAACTACTACTCAGGCTTCCGCGCCGCAACACCGATGCGCTGATTGGCGCAGTCGCCGACGAACTCGCCAGTGAAAATATCGAATTGATTGATTCGACCATTTTCCTTCAGGATTTTCTTCCGACAGAAGGCGTGCAGACGCAGCGCGCGCCGGACAAGCGCGAGCAAGGAGATATTGAATACGGCTTAGAGGTTGCGCGTGAGATTGCGCGGCTCGATCTCGGGCAAACCATCGTTGTGCGGGGCCGCGCCTGCGTTGCGATTGAAGCGATGGAAGGAACGGACGCCGTGATTCGGCGCGCGGGCGAACTAGCACGTGGCCGACTCACTGTTATTAAGGTCGCCAAGCCAAATCAAGATATGCGTTTTGATGTTCCCGTAATAGGGCTTCCTACCATCAAGACGATAATCGAAGCAGGCGCGACCGCGCTATGCATCACGGCAGGAAAAACGTTGATGTTCGACCGCCCCGAGTTACTACAACTTGCTAACGAGCGGAACATTGCGGTGATCGCCGTCTCAGAAAAGGATGAAGGATGAATAAGAAGCAGAAGACTTTTCTGTCTTCCCTTCCACCTTCATCCTCCATCCTTTTGTGACTCCTTCATCCTTTAACTGCCTTGCGCTTGCAAGGCCTTCGGGTCGTAGGGCGTGGCGAGAAACTGCTTTGCAACCGCTTGCGCGTTGTCATGGTTGATGCCTGTTTGGACAGCTTTGTTATAAGCGGTGGTGGCGCGCGTCCGGTCGCCTTTGGCATCGTAGGCATTACCGCGTTTGATGTGTGCCCAGGCTTCAATCCATGACGGCTTTAAGTTGCCGTCTAAAGCCGCTTGGAAGTTGTCAAGCGCTTGATCGTAGTTGCGCTGTTCGAGAAACAGCATACCTAAATTGTAATAGATCCAGGAGCTTGAACGGTCGAGTTTGAGTGCTTCTTCAAGTTGCCGCTGGGCTTCCGGGTACTGTCCTTCGCGTAAGAGTTCAACGCCGCGCCTGGCCGCTACCGCAACGCGCAAATCTTCGGACATGCGCAGAACTTTGCTGTTCGGATCAATGACGACTTCGAGCGGCTGACCGTTCGACTCAAAATCGAAATCTTCACTTTTGTCTTCGATTCTAATGGTCGTAGTTTGATTTTGATTATCGCCTTCAGCGCGCAGCATCACTTCAATCGGCATTCGAAGGGCTTCGAGGTTCTGTTTGACCGTGCCGCGCGTGCGAAATTTGCCCGCGCGTGTACGTATGATCTGGTAGTCAGCCGTAAACTCCGGCGTGCCTGTGCTTTCAACCCACCGCGCGAAAAAGTAGCGCATGTTCTCGCCCGCGACCGTTGTTGTCAACCGTTCGAATTCATCGATTGAGGCACTGCGGCCACGATACTGGTCGAGGAAAGTGCGCAGCAGTTGACTAAACTTCTCCGGCCCGAGCGTCTCACGCAACATGCGAAAGACCATCGCTCCCTTGTAAAAGACTACCGCTTGGAAAGCCGCCGACTGATCGTCGAGTGTTCCCGGCGCGCGGGCAACTGAGGCTGATTGCTCGAACAAAAGTGCCCGCTCCAGCAGATCGCGCCGCGTCGCTTCAAGTGCTCCGCCAGTGAGCGTCGCTTCGCGTAAAGAGAACGCGCTCCATTCGGCCAAGCCTTGCGATAGCCAAGCGTCGTCAAAGGATTTGAGTCCGACGGTTTGGCCCCACCACTGATATGCCGCCTCACGTTGCAATCTCTCTTGGGGTTCGGGTCGCGATGGATCAAAAAGTTTACCGGAGAGAAACAGCATGCCCGGCGCGGTGTATGCATCAAGGCTTTCATCATCCGTTTGGGCAACGACAAAGCGTGCGCCGGAAGCAGGCGCGCCGAACTGTTGCGTATAGAACTGAAGCGCACGCCCGAGCACTTCCCCGTAACGCTCAATCCGGTTTTCGTTTCCCGGCTGCACATAGAAATCGAGTTCGTAGCCGCCGATGCGCAGATTTCTCGTAATGTATCTTGCGGCGGCGATGTTGCCGATGAGCGCTGGCTGGCGATGGACAAAACGGAAGCGCGTCGCATTGCCTGCGCTTTGCTGCTGTGGCGGTTCGTCTCCTGAGCCGGCGACAATGATTCCGGATGGAACCGTAATTGTGATGTCTGCCGTGGCGCGATCCGCCGCGTAATCATGAAAGGGAAACCAGCGCGCGGCATACATCAAATACGAGCCTTCATTGCCGATGTAGGCCAAACGCTTGGTCGGCAGCGGCCCGCCCTCGGGCGACACGAGCGCGCCGCTCCAACGAAAACGCAAGCTAACGGGTTGATTCGCCGGAACGACTTCACCGAGGTCCACGCGGACGTTCGGCCCCAGAGCGTCAACCCCCACGGCATCCTGCACAAAGTTTGTGAGCGCCTTGCCTTGACGCTCAACGCCTTCAACACGCAGCGAACCGTTTAGTTCAAAAGTGACCAGGCGCGTCGATTCGAGCGGCGTAAATGTTATGTCGCCGGTCGCGCGTAGAAGATGTTCAGCGGGGCGTAGTTCAGCTTCAATGCGATAGGCCGTAACATCAAAGCGGGCACGCTGTGGTTGTTGAGCGCGGGCGGGTAAACTCCAACCGAGAAGAACCAAAGAGGTAAATACTATTGTTCGGTGAAAAGCGCGTCTTGGATTTTTCATTTATATTTACTCAGCTATCTACCTTGTAGTTTAACTAAATTGAACACATCGTTTTTGACACAGCATGTCATCATCGCTCGCGCTTGGACTTTTAATCAGATCGGCCGCTGTTGCAGATTGGTATGAATCAGGAACAAGCACGAGCAGCCCTATTACATTGAGCGTTTGGTCATGCGCAACAAGGCTTTGGATGAACCTAGCGCGGGATGCGGTTGGCCGCGTTTCTATTAAAGGTATGCTTGACAGAGTTTATTAAGCGCGTCCATGCTCTGGCCTGCGAGCAAGCTTCGTTTTTAGTGTAGAAGTTAGTGGAGAAACATGGAAAATTACAACGATCCGGCGATCCGTCTGACCTTGATGCCGCGCGACACCAACTCACAAGGCACAATCTTCGGCGGCATTATTCTCAGCTACATCGACATGGCGGGGGCCATCGAAGCGCACCGTAAGTTGAACATCGAGCGCTTGGTAACAGTCGCGATGCGCGAAGTGATCTTTCACGAGCCCGTGTTTGTCGGCGATTTGATTAGTTGTTACGGCCACATCGAGCGCGTCGGCACGTCAAGCGTGACGGTGCGTGTGGTGGTTGAAGCGGAACGGCTCGGCGGGGCACGCAGCTCAATCCGTGTCACCGAGGCGGAGGTCGTCTATGTTGCCGTTGACCAAAATCGGCGCAAAACCCCCATCAAAAAAGCCTCTGAAGAAGGAGCAAGAAACAAACATCAGACCGGAGACCCTTCGATTGTAGATTGCGGAGTGCGGAATGCGGAATGAAGAAAACAGAAGGCAGTAGGCAGTAGGCAGTAGGCAGACAAGACAAGCATGGGTCTGACTGCTTTCTGCCTACTGCTTTCTGCCTTCTTCCTGAAGCTATCCGTAATCCCAAATCCGCATTCCGCAATCAATTTAGGCGTGCCTGCAATCCGCGCAGAGCTTTTAACGCTTGCGCAAAATCGGGTTGTTGTTCGAGCGCTAAACTGTAGTGGCGTGCCGCTTCCAGCAGACGCTTGCGAGATTCGTAAATGCGGCCGAGGTTGAAGTGCGGAAACGCATAAGATTCATAGCGGGGCGCGAGTAGAGCGCGCTTAAACC
>JACCTF010000276.1 GCA_013812565.1 Pyrinomonadaceae bacterium
AAACAAACCGTTCAACCGCAACGACAGAAGGCGCACGACTGGGCGCTCAAAAGTAAAGGTTGGGCGAGGCTCGGCGAGCACACACGAAGTGCTTGACCTTTACTTTTGGGCTGTCGTGGGAGTGCGACACGATGTCGCGTGATTAGCTGTTATGACTATGAGAATAGGACGTAACCCAACATTCTGCTGTTGGTCTCCTACCAGAGCGTGCGTCGGTGGTAACGCCGGGGTGCGAAGCCTCTGGGACAATGCGACCTCATCCGTCATGGGTGGCAGCCTGATCGTGAGAAAAGGCTGTGACTGCCAGCATCAGGGCGGTCAGGGGCTAGGAGCGAATGGTATGGTCAATAAATATGAACTGCCGATAAACGTCGTCACAGCCAAGGAGCTAAAGATGCTGATAAGCTCTGACCAAAATGGTAAGTGATCAGGTGTAGGAATTTTCCACTTTCCTACCGCAGATGACGCATCACCGGCGAAGAGGCAGGACCTAACCCATTCTGGTAATCACACGGAACGTGGTAAGCCCGTACTGCTCCTCGGATGAGGAAAGTAAATCGCAAGATGAACTGATGGCCGTGCGGGTAAAGGAATGTGGAGAAAGCGAAAGCCGTTCTGTAACGGAATGGATAAGGGTTGAGTTCACAACAACATCACCCTCCGCGAAAGCGGGCAGACTTCCACACGGTGTCTCATCACGAGAAACTTGCAAGGTAACGCAAAACAGGAGTTCGTAGAGATGGAGGTAGCCACGACTACCGGCGCGAGCCTGCGTCCACTGACGGAATGGCATTCCATTGATTGGAAGACAGTCCATCGGAACGTGCGTCGTCTGCAAACACGTATCGTGAAGGCTTTGCAGGAAGGAAAGAAACGCAAGGTGCGAGCCTTGCAAGCAATCCTGACACGCTCTTTCAGCGGTAAAGCACTTGCCGTCAGAAGAGTGACTGAAAACCAAGGCAAAAACACACCCGGCGTGGACAAGGTGATCTGGAACACGCCGGTGAAAAAGGCGCAAGCCGTAGTGGACTTGCAACACTCAGGATACCGCCCAAAACCGTTAAAGCGGGTCTACATCCCCAAGAGCGATGGCCGCCAAAGGCCATTGTCAATCCCATGTATGAAGGACAGAGCGATGCAAGCCTTACATCTGCTCGCTCTCGATCCGATAGCAGAAACGACGGCTGATCCCAACTCTTACGGCTTTCGTAAAGAGCGATCAACAGCGGATGCTATCAACCAGTGCTTTCAGGTGCTCGTCAGACCGACCTCAGCACAATGGACATTGGAGGGCGATATTAAATCTTGCTTTGACGAACTGGACCACCGATGGGTCCTAGCCAACATTCCGATGGAAAAGGCTATGCTCCGCAGGTGGCTCAAGGCGGGATACATCTATCAACACGTCTGGAATGAAACGGAAGCTGGGACACCGCAAGGCGGGACGATTTCACCAGTAATCATGAATATGGCTCTCGACGGGCTGGAAAGATTACTGAGAGAAAAATTCCCGCCCACCCCGGGAAAGGGTCAGTTGAACAGACTCCATTTCATCAGATTTGCTGACGACTTCATTGTCACAGGAAGAACGAAAGAACTTGTGGAAGGTGAAGTTAAGTCTCTCGTTCAAGGCTTTCTCAAAGAACGGGGTTTGGTTCTGTCGCCTCACAAGACCAAAACAACGCAAATCACAGACGGGTTTGATTTCCTCGGCAAGAATCTCCGAAAGTACAAGGGCAAACTGTTGGTCAAGCCCTCAAGCAAGAGCGTACACGGGGTTCTGTCGAAAATTAGACAAACCATCAAAGTTAACTTGCACACCTCAGTGGCTAATCTAATCCTCAAACTCAACCCAATCATCAGGGGTTGGGCCAATTACCATCGACACACGGTCAGCAAGAAAACCTTTGAGAGAGTTGATCACGAAGTTTTCCTGAGCTTATGGTCATGGGCGGAGAGAAGACACCCGATGAAAGGGAGATCTTGGATTAAAGAAAAATATTTCAAGTCCGAGGGCACTCGCAATTGGGTACTTCAAACATCATGGGTGGATAAGCATGGGGAGACAAAAACCCTTGTCTTGTTCAAAGCGTCGGATGTGGCGATCAAACGGCACATCAAGATCAAAGGGGAAGCTAACCCATACGATCCTCAATGGGAGCCATACTTTGAAGAGAGGTTAGGGCTTCAAATGGTGGACAACCTGAAGGAGCGGAAAAGGTTACTGCGTCTTTGGCTGACGCAAGAAGGTAGGTGTCTTGTCTGCCACCAAAAGATCACCAAAGAATCGGGGTGGAACATCCACCACCTTCAGCGGCGAACTGATGGCGGCACAGACACGATTGCTAACCTCGTGGTGTTACACCCCAACTGCCATAGACAAGTCCACAGCCAGAAGTTGGAAGTTACAAAGCCGTGTCCTGTCGAAGGGCATTAAGAGATGCTTGAGCGGCATGCGTGGAAACGCGCACGTGCCGTTCTGAGGGGAGGGGGATGCGGTAACGTCTCCTCCTTACCCGACCAATGGCGTGCGGAGAACGGGATTCTTAAAGGAAGTGCGGCGAATGCCGCTCCACTAATTTCGACCTTGCGTCGAATCCTTATCTCGCTCTCGTTGTTTGAGAGCGAAGGCGTGAGCCTGATGTTCTTCTTGCGGGTACTGGTGGATTAAGCTCGAAAGAAGACGGTAG
>JACCTF010000298.1 GCA_013812565.1 Pyrinomonadaceae bacterium
GCGGGAGTGATCAACGTCGGGCTGACGACGACAACGCGCGCGCAGGTGCGTTCGCCTTACAACATGGGCGCCGCCGGGTTGGGCCAGTTACTGCGCCGTCTGCAAACAACGGCGAGCGCGATGCACATCGCGGCGCACCCGGATGATGAAGATACCGCTTTAATCGCACGCCTCGCACGCGGCGACGGAGCACGCATCGCATACCTTTCACTAACGCGCGGCGAAGGCGGACAGAACGTGATTGGCACAGAGCTGTTTGAAGCCCTCGGCGTGATTCGCACCGAGGAGTTGCTGCAGGCAAGACGGCTTGACGGCGGCGATCAGTTCTTCACACGCGCCTACGATTTCGGTTTCACAAAGACTCGCGCCGAAGCCGCCGAGAAGTGGGGCGAACGCGAAGTGCTCGGCGATATGGTGAGAGCGATTCGTCTCTATCGTCCGCTGGTCATCGTCACACGTTTTTCGGGTACGCCGAACGATGGACACGGACAACATCAACTCGCCGGACACCTCGCGCCGCTCGCCTTTCGCGCTGCCGGAGACCCGGCGCAGTTTCCCGAACAGATCAGGGAAGGTCTGCGCCCGTGGCAACCGCGCAAGCTCTACCAGAGCGAAGGCTTCCGCCGCAGCGCTGACCCGAAGGAGCAAGCTACGCTTCGAGTGGACACAGGGCACTATGATCCGCTGTTTGGTCGCAGCTATTTCGAGATTGCAATGGAGGGACGCAGCCAGCATAAATCGCAGGAGATGGGCGTGCTCGAACTGCGCGGCCCGCAATCTTCGGGTATGCGCCTTGTCGAAAGTCATGTGCAATCCGCAAACAAAGATGAGCAACTCTTTGGCAATTTAGATACCTCGATTACAGGCATTGCCCGCACGGCAAGTATCACTGATCCCAAGATCATCAGTGATCTCACCGTGATTGAAAAAGCCGCCGCGCGGGCGCTGGCCGACTACAACGCTTTGCATCCACAACGGATCATCCCGGCGCTCAGTGAAGGACTCGACGCGACGCGCCGCGTGCGCGCGTCGCTCGCCCAATCTTCAAGCCCTGCGGCCGACGCACAGGCTGAAGCTGAGCTTCTGTTGAAGCGGAAGGAGCAGGAATTTAGCGAAGCGCTCGAACGTGCGGCGGGCGTCCAGGTGGATGTGCTCGCCGACAGTGAGACGGTTGCTCCTGGTGAGTCGCTGGGCATCGCCGTCCGCGTCTTCACGGCGAACAGTGCGGACGCTTCTCTCATTCGGATGGAAAGCTTGCAACTTCGCGCACCCGACGGATGGCGAGTTGAACAGCTTGCTGGAACATCCCAGGTTGCTGCGAGCGATCTGCCGCGGCGGCGCGAAGTTCCGCAAGCAGTTGCCTACTTCCGCGTGACTGTTCCCCTTAGTGCGCCGCTGACTGAGCCCTACTGGTTACGTGAGCCGCGTGCTGGCTACCTGTTCAAGTGGCCTGCTGGTGTTCCTTATGCAGCGACGCCGTTGGCGCCCACGCTGATTAGCGGCGAAGCGAAGTTGAGAGTAGGGAACACGCCCGTGGAGGTGAGCAAGCCGGTACAGTTTCGCTTTGCCGATGACATACGCGGCGAACTGCGACGTGAGGTTCATGTCGTCCCCTCTGTCGCCGTCGCGCTTGATCCGGCTTTGATCGTTGCGCCGCTCGCACACGAAAGCGGCATCACGCGACGTGTGGCAGTGCGGCTAGCTAATAATGCACAGCAGGCGATGAACGGGAGTGTGCGTTTGCAGTTGCCTGCCGGATGGTTAGCCCAACCGGCGGAAGCATCGTTTACTTTAGGAAGCAAGGGCGAGCGGACGGCGGTTGAGTTCAATGTCGAAGCACCGAAAAATGTTCAGCCTGGAGGTTATCAAATCAGTGCGCAAGCAGCCGTCGGTGGACAAACTTTTGATCGCACACAGCGCACCATCGCTTACCCGCACATCCAAACGCATCGGCTCTACGCGCAGGCTGCGACCATGATTCGTGTGCTTGACCTTGAAGTTGCGAAGGTGCGCGTCGGCTATATTATGGGCAGCGGCGACGAAGTGCCCGACGCCATCAAGCAGATGAACCTTCCGGTGACGCTGCTTGATGAAAACGAACTTTCAGGCGGTGATCTCTCACGCTTTGATACGATCGTCGTCGGGGTGCGTGCTTCGCAGGTGCGACCTGATTTTGTGGCAAACAATAATCGACTGCTCGACTATGTTCGCCGCGGCGGCGCGCTCGTCGTGCAGTATCAGCAGCGCGATTATGTCGACCGAAATCTCCCGCCGTTTCCGGCCCAGATGCAGGCGCGCGTCACGGACGAGAACGCGCCTGTGAAGATTCTTCAACCGAACCATCCACTCTTTAACTTTCCGAATAAAATAGTCGAAGATGATTGGAGGGGCTGGGTGCATGAGCGTAGTCTCTACAACTTCACCACCTTTGATCCGCGTTATACAGCGCTGCTTGAATCGCACGACCCGAATGAGCCTCCGCAACTCGGTGGACAGGTCTATGCGGAACTCGGACAAGGCCGGTATGTGTACACGTCATACGCCTGGTTTCGCCAGCTTCCCGCCGGTGTGCCCGGCGCATACCGCTTATTCGCTAACCTCTTGAGTTTGTCAAAAGCGCCCAGACAAACAACACAGAAAGATTAATCCACAAAGAGCACAAAGTTGCACAGAGATATTCATAGCGACGCGCCGGAGTGACGTTGTTTTATCGTAACCGTTCAGTCGCCTGAAAGCACAAGCTAGAGATTATTGCAGCATTTCATATTCTTTTTTCGCCGCGATTAAAAGGGGGTTATCCGGATCGGCATCTTTCCAGAGCATGAGAAAATCTTGATACGCCTGCCGACTTCTGGCCGTATCAGAAGCTAGAGCAGCGGCGCGCGCAAGTCCCAAGTGCGCCAGCGGATACAACTGAGAATCGGTCGCTC
>JACCTF010000319.1 GCA_013812565.1 Pyrinomonadaceae bacterium
CCGCCACCCTCCACCCCGCTCTGATTAGTAGAGGAAGAGTAAGCGCTCGACATCGCTTGTTGATCCGCAACCGCATTATTAGTTTCACTAACGGCACCGCCCCCGGCTGTCGCCCCTAATGCTCTTCTCTTGCTTTCTGGCACTGACATAACTTTTTCCTCTCTTTCACGTGCTTTCGTTTAACATGATTTTGATTCAAGGATAACGCCCGTAATCTGCACCACCACTTCTTGAAGCAGCGTTTAGGGCCTTAATCCCGTTAGAATTTTATCTCAAAAATTGACACTGTAATGCTCGCCTAAGTCGAGCCAGATCAACTTCCACTCGCTTCAGCTTCTTCAGAAAGTACGCATATGCCGTCATCGTTAATGACAGCACAGCCAGGCTTAAGTTATGACCATAGCTCCGGCATCTATGCGCGCGGTATTCAGTTTCATTGTTGAGAGTTCTCGCTCGGTAGTAAGCCCAAAGTAGATCAGGCTTGGGACAAGATTGAGCACATGCATCTAACGGGGAGTGAGTGAAAAATGCGTGTACTGATTTCAATGTTCGAACTAAACAGCGGTGCCACTGAGCAATAGTTGTGCCAACTCCTTCTGCTTCTTGTTCATCCTTCCGCCTTCATCCTTTCTTATGAGTGCTTCTTGACAGCGGCGACAAGCTCACGCGAATCTGTTGCGCGAAACTCGGTTGAGATTGAAATGAGGTTAAGGAGTATATGACTGAACAAACGCCGCGCATCGTCAGCCTGCTGCCATCGACAACGGAGATTGTTTGCGCGCTCGGTTTAGAGGATGCGCTCGTCGGCATAACGCATGAATGTGACTACCCGCCGACAATCGGGGATAAGCCTCGGTTAACGGCGAGCCGCATCTCGCATGAAACAATGACCAGCCGCGAGATCGACCACGCCGTCCGTGCGCAACTCGGCGGCCATGAATCGATCTACCATCTCGATGAAGCAAAACTCAAATCGCTCAAGCCCGGTTTGATCCTGACGCAGGAACTGTGTGATGTGTGTGCCGTCAGCTACAAAACCGTTCAACAAGCCGCGCGTGTGCTCGAAGCAGATGCACGCGTAGTGTCACTTGAGCCAACCACACTCGCGGACATTTTCGCTAACATTCGTACAGTCGGCGAGTTGGCCGGAAGAGCGGCGAAGGCTGATGAAGTTGTGGAACGACTTGCCGCGCGACTTGACGGAGTTGCTGCCGCACTGGCCGGTATTGATGATCGCCCACGCACGCTGATGCTTGAATGGCTGGAGCCGCCTTTCGCGCCGGGTCACTGGGTTCCTGAACAAGTCGCCATCGCCGGAGGCGACGCATCTTTCGGACAAGCGGGGCAACCTTCGGTGACCACCACGGCAGAGGCGATACGAGATTACGCGCCGGAAGTTATCGTGCTCATTCCGTGCGGCTATTATAAGGAAGACATTCTGCAAGCTTTACCCCGCGCACAGTTGCCCGAAGGGTGGCACGATCTGCCCGCAGTTAAAAACAGACAGGTGTGGGCGGTGGATGCGACGGCTTATTTTAGTCGGCCCGGCCCGCGCGTAGTTGACGGCGTGGAAATCCTCGCGCGCATTCTGCACCCGGAAGTGTTTGGTCAAGCGCACGCGGAAGAAGCGGTAAGAGTTCCAACCGAGTTGATGCTCGCGTCCACGGCGACAACGACAGAATCATTTTGAAGATGATGAGCAATTTGGAAACAGCATCGCTTGCGGAAACGTCTGCCCACGCGCGCGCGTCGCTTGAACGGTTTGCGCAGACCGCCGAACAAGTGGCGAAGACAACTAAGAAATTGGAGAAAGCGGCACTGCTCGGCGCCTACTTCCAAGAGTTGAATGATGCGGATTTGCGGCGTGTCGCGCGTTACTTTGCCGGACAACAATTCGCCATGAACGATGCCCGCACCACCAACGTCGGCTCCGGTCTGCTACGCGATTCGGTCAGCGAAGTGACGGGCATCAGCGTCGATGATCTGCGCCCGCGTTATGTGCGCCTCGGAGATTCTGGAGAGGTTGCCTACGAAGCATTCACGGAAACTCATCGTCAAGGTTCACAACCTTCGATTACGCTCGCTGAAACTGAAACGCTTATTGAATTGTTAAGTCAAACGCGCGGCACGAAAAATAAGAAAGCTGTTTTGGTCGACGCGCTCGCACGCGCCGCCGCGCTTGAAGCAAAGTATCTGGTCAAGCTTCTGACGGGTGGCGATTTGCGTATCGGATTGAAGGAAGGCTTGGTTGAAGACGCAATTGCGCGTGCTTTCAATCAACCGCTTCAGCGCGTCGCACAGGTCAATATGCTGATCGGCGACATCGGCGAAGCGGCGGTGCGTGCGCGCGTCGGCGAATTGGAAGGCATGATGATGCGCCTGTTTCATCCGCTTAAATTTATGCTCGCGACGGCTGCTGAAGATTTGTCGGATGTCGCGCGCACGATGCCCGAAGAGTTCTATGTTGAAGACAAGTTCGACGGCATCCGCGCGCAGGCGCATGTGCAAGATAATCGCGTCGCACTTTACTCACGCACGCTTGATGAAATTACACATCGCTTCCCGGAACTGATTCAGCCACTTGCCGAGTCAGTGGCTGATGCGATTATCGACGGCGAAATCGTTCCCGTGCGTGACGGTGTGATTCTTCCATTCGCTGAGTTGCAGAAACGTTTAGGGCGCAAGACTGTCGGCGATGAACTGCTTGCAGCTATACCGGTCGTCTTCATCGCTTACGATCTGTTGTATATGGATGGGCGCGTTTTGATTGATGAACCGCTTCACGAAAGACGGCGTGAACTTGAAAGATTAACGCTTCAAAGCGAAGGAACAGTTCGCTTGTCGGAAGCGAAGCGGATGCGGGAAGTCGCACAGCTTGATGAAGAGTTCGATGGCGCGCGCAGGCGTAACAACGAAGGGTTGATGATTAAAGACCCACGTTCTTCATATAAACCCGGAAGGCGCGGGCGCGAGTGGCTGAAACTGAAACGCGCGCTCGCAACGCTTGATGTGGTTGTCACGGCGGTCGAAGTCGGGCACGGCAAACGTCGGCATTTATTGTCTGATTATACCTTCGCCGTGCGTCGTTCTGAGGAAGATGCGGAACTGCTGAACGTCGGCAAAGCTTATTCTGGTTTGACGGATATTGAACTTGCCGAACTGACCGAATGGTTTCGCGGGCACACTCTTCAAGAGTTCGCACATGGACGTGTGCGCACCGTCGAACCGCAGATCATTTTGGAAATTACGTTCGACCGCGTGCAGGAATCAAAGCGGCACAAGAGCGGTTATGCTTTGCGGTTCCCGCGCATCTTGCGTCTGCGGACGGATAAAACGGTTGCGGAGATAGACACGCTTGAGACGGTGCGCAGGTTAGTTGAGACGAAGACGGAAACGAACGGAAGTCCTGTAAACAAAAGAGCGGAGGAGGAGGCCGATGGCGCAAGCCGAGATTGAGTACGCTCAAAATTTCAACGCGCAGCTTCCCTCAGCGCGCAACGCTTTTCATTCGTTTCTGGATCAATGTCGCCGTGATGAGACGGTTGTTGTGCTGC
This sequence comes from Pyrinomonadaceae bacterium, assembly GCA_013812565.1. Taxonomy (GTDB): domain Bacteria; phylum Acidobacteriota; class Blastocatellia; order Pyrinomonadales; family Pyrinomonadaceae; genus JACCTF01. The sequence goes on from JACCTF010000319.1 coordinate 3,555, forward strand.
ATGATTCAGATGCCGATGGTGTGACGGCAGGCGTTGTGCTTCAGCGCGCGCTTGAACGAAACGGGTTCCAAGATGTCCGGCGTGTCATCCCTGACCGGGAACGTAACGCGTGGACAGAGGCGAACCGCACGCGCGTGTGTGAGCAGAAGCCGCATGCTTTGTTTGTCCTTGAC
>JACCTF010000615.1 GCA_013812565.1 Pyrinomonadaceae bacterium
GTGAAACATCTGGCAGCATGTCAACGTCCAGTTTCGTTGCGTAGTATCTTCAGATCCTTCGCTTCCCTACTGATGTAATCAATGCCTTGCAGCAGGATATGTTAGCTTGCAAGAGGCGGCGAGCCGCGCGCGTCTTACGGGTGAGCGTATCGGTTGTTGTTGGCATGCATCACGCGCTTCGCATTGCGAACAGTATCAGTCGCATGTGGCAGTTCACATGTCGCAAACGCGACTATGCCTCAAAGAGATGCTCGGTGAATGTCGGGTAGACGAAGTATCTAGCGAAACCATTACGCGCCACTTATTTTTGGGAGGAGATGAAGCGTGTTTTATCCGCCATGAGTGAGGTCGAACCAGAACACTCAATGATGCAACTATGGAGCATTTCCCATCGAGTATGGACTAGGATTTTCATGTGCTTCATCGCATTGAAAATCACCGTAAAGTGTGAGTAAGTTTTACAAAGAAAAGTGGCAGGTATTAGTAATATAGTAAGTAATATTACTTACTATATTACTAATCAGAAACAAGGAGATGGTTGTTAAAGAGTCAGCGGGTTAGGGCAAGCGCATCTAATTTCCCAACAAATACGAGGGTTTAGTTGTTCAGCATATTCAAGGTTCTTTAGCTCGTGGTGATTTTGCTAAGATTCTTGTGCAATCAAGCTAAAATCCAGGAACAACAGAAATCGCAGAAACGCTCAAATTATTGATTTTGCTAAGAATTTAGATGGGCTCGCCCTAGTCAGCGGGTAGACACGACATTGTTAAGTACGTGAGCCAAAATCACTAGCACTGATTTATGAGCACGATCAATATTCATAGTTCCGCCTTTTATATTTTGTTTTGCCGCTACAACTTCGAAGGCTTCCTTTAGATCATCCCCCAGCAATTCTCCTAAACGGCGTTCGATATTCTCAACTAATTCAGCTTTAGACAGAGATAGCTCATTCGTCAAAACTATGATCAGTGCCTCGCCATCAGATTGTTGAGTGTGTGGTTCTTCTATTTGCCCCATACAATTTGATTTTATCACGCCGTCATTAAAATCCTCTTCGGCCTAATATGGCATTTGTGTTCATTGCAAGGCTTATCACTTACCGTTCGCTAATGAATCGAAGAGATTTTAGGAATTGGTTAAGCGATAGTAAAGTTTAGGAGTGATAAATGAGAATATTCGATTAGTAAAAGTAGAGCGGGTTGATGATTTGCCTGTTTTGTTGGGGGTTTTGCGGCGAGTTGTAGTAGCCGAATTGTTAGACGAGTTTTTTCCAACGCATCACAATTGGCACGGGAGCCTCAGTTTTGGTTCAATTATGAGCCGCCCAAATTGGGCGGAGCGAGTGTCGGGAGGGCGAACACCGGCATCCACCGGCGAAAATTGAAGCGGCGCGAAGTGGTGGCCGTGCCTGCCCAGTTGCCGCTCTTTGCAGGACGGATTCATTTCGTCCGCCAGGTCAGTGCCAATGGAGAGATCGAGCTTCTGAAAGAGCACTGGAAAGTAAGCAAACAGCTGGCGCATAAGTATGTGTGGGCGACGCTCTCGACCAACGGGCAGCGTCTGGAAATTTATCATCGGCCGAGTGAGCGGGGACAGCCGCGATTGGTCAAACAGTATGCGTATGAGATGGGTGAGCGAGTCTCGCCGCTGCTGCCATGTTATCGGCGGAGCCACCGAAGGATCAGTGTCTTGAAGTTGATTTGAGAACATGACACCAGCCTCCGCCGACATCCAAGCTGTAGCAACGGACAGCCAAAATTGATGGCTTTGTGCGCGACTCAAGTTCGCGGGGCGAGAGCGCCAAAGAGCCTGTGAAATGGGCTTTTTGCTGCTCTGCGCCCAATAGCGAAAACAGAATGTGGTAAAAATGTCCACGATGTCGTGGGACATGCTTCCATTAAGAATTTGTCCACGATGTCGTGGTACTCGACAAATAAGTGTTTAAGTTGACAATACCTAGGATAAAGATCAAGCAACTCGACCGGCCTATTGCAACGTGCTCCAACCTTGATGCCCGGCCCGGCGAATATCAGCGGAACGCGCGTCGAGCGCTCCCACAGCGTGTTCTTGCCAGTGATGCCTTTTTCACCGAGAGGCCAGCCGTGATCCGACCACAGTACAACGATTGTATCATCTTGTTTTCCGCGCGCCTCAAGCGCATCGAGCACGCGTCCAACCTGACTG
>JACCTF010000616.1 GCA_013812565.1 Pyrinomonadaceae bacterium
TCGTACCTTTTATACCGGCCTCCATCGCCGAGGCTCGTATAAAAACGAATCTCTCCGTGATAGGGAATCTCAAGGTGAGAGACAGGCGCATCTTTGTCTCCCCATGCCCGATGAAGGATAAGCTTTCCTTCTCGCGTAATCGTGTAGTTATCCATCAAACGATCTAACGATTTGGTCTGAAACACTTCGTCTTGTACTTCCTTATCTGGAAGCTCGTACTCACACAGGAGTTCGTCAAACATGCCCATAAGTGAGTCTCTAAACTCCCTTCACCTTTAGCCTCCGTATCCCCGTAAAGCTTAAGCCCTCTTTGATCGTGCTCCCACGCTATCGGCTCATGCAGTACAATCGAGCGGCTCTCGTGAAAATCTTACAGAGGAGAAACGAATTAGTGAATGAATGCCAAAGCCATAATGTGCGTTATCAGTCTCTTTGTTGAAAATGGGTGCGGATTTTTCGACCAAAGCGCAATATCTTGCGGTCGCTCTCTCAGGTTATTGCTGCTGTAGAGAGCGTGAAACATCCTTTTTCAAAAAGGAAAGAGACCACACGATGTTGTGGTGGTGCTAATGTCATAATTGTCACTAATGCTCAACCTAAAATTTTCGGCACTGGAGCAAAATTCGGCCTCCGCATTTGCCCTACAATCAATTTTTATTGTCTGGTTCATAGCAGAGCATAGGGCTAAATCGCTTCCTGCCATCGAGCCCGGCGAGTACGAAGGGGCCTTTACATAACTACCCATTAATTTCACGTTGAAGGGCTCTGAAGCCATGCATCCGGTAACACCTCTTCCAATGCCGAAATGTCTTGACGTAACCCTCCCCATACGACGAGCGCTGAAGGAAAGGGCGCTGCCTGGCGGCCATCTCCAAAGCGCAACCTTCCTTGAAGAAAGAAGACGTGTGCAGAACGCGCAATATCTCTGTGCCAATAGCTTGTGTCAGTGCGAGCGGGAAGAAGGGCCACAACAATTTGTGCGTTTCCAATCGCTACCTCTTCTTTGGCCTTCATCGTCCATTGGCCGAGCGTTCTCCCATACGGGGGATTAAGAAACGCAGTGCCGAACCAGGGTAAGCCTAGCCCGTCATCTTCGGCTGTATACCGCATCTTTGCTCTAACCGGTGCCGTACTTTTCTTCTTGGTAGGTGAGCACGGATCGAGATCAAATTCTCCGAACACTCGGTATAGGCGCTCAAGGAATTCCATCGGGGTGTGCCAGTCGTGGTTGACTGAAGCGTTCCCGGCATGTGTGTAGAAGTCCTTTTTGGTCCCGTTTCGGATTAAGTAGACGCCGCTTCCAAGAACGGTCAGAGCTCCTTCAAGCACATCAAGACGGCCTGTGTTGTACCTCTCAAGGGACACAATAGTTTGCAGTGTCACGGCAAGAAGACAAGAGATTGCCCTTTGCGAAATCCCGCGCCGCCTGCGAAGCGTTGCTACCTTTGCTCCGAGAGTTTCACCTGGCGGTAAATTCTGTCCGTCTAATTTAAGATCAAGCGCCGCGAGGAGTTTTCTAAATGATGAAAGGTTGCCGTGTCCATGCTCTAGCTGTCGAACGGTTGGAATGGAAAGTCCTGATTTTTGAGCGACGCGTTGCTGGGTCAGCCGCTCTGATTTTCGGACTTTCTTCAGCCCCTGACCGAGTACAGATTGGAAAGAATTCTTGAACACAGTACTGCTACAAACCGAGTGAAATTGAAAGAAAGTTTGAACGCTCTTACGGCTCGTCTTTCTCGGATGAAGTCAAGACAATAACCGGCAACTCGGTTCTATAATACAGCCTTCCCCCTCGAAAATCCGTTACTTCCTCAGAAGGTTAATTCTCGTGAAGTAAAAGTAGGGTTACAACACCGGTGTAGAACAATTGCTGCGCCACGCATCTCCCAAACTTACCTCATCTTGTAAAATGATCCTGTGCATAGTGCTCTTCGCCGCAACTGGACGGACTACCTGCTGTCAGTGCTCGCCACGGTGTGCGCAACGAGTGTCCTCGTGCTGCTTCGACAGTACCTTAATCACACCACCGTGGCGCTGTGTCTGCTGCTCATCGTGCTACTAGTAGCGACACGCTTCCGGAGCGGTCCGGCAGTGACCTCCGCAGTGCTCGGCATGCTCTGCTTCAACTTCTTCTTTTTACCGCCGATTCAAACTTTCAACATTGCTGACCTGGAGAACTGGGTGGCGCTCTGCGCCTTCCTCATCACGGCGCTTGTCGCCGGTCAACTCTCCGCGCGAGCAAGGCAGCGTGCCGAAGAA
>JACCTF010000618.1 GCA_013812565.1 Pyrinomonadaceae bacterium
ACCCAGACGAGAGCACGTATCAGCTCTGGATGTTCGACCGCCAACAGGATGAACGCTACCCGGTGGACGGCGGTATCTTCGATGTTAAGGGGACCGCGGGAGAGATCATAGTTCCGATTGAGGCGAAAATTGCGGTGCGCGAGCCGACCCTTTTTGCGCTCACCGTCGAGCGTCCGGGCGGCGTGGTCGTCTCAAGCCGTGAACGGCTGCTGCTGACGGCGCGTGTGCCGGAATCAACTTCATACAGCTTTCAAAACGAAGGAGAAGACAACGCGAAACAAAATTTTAATTTCGGTGCTGGTAACACTGTCAGTCGCCTCATTCGTCAGAGGGAGCCGAAAGGATGAGCCGCCGTTAAAAGTCATGCCGTCAGTTGATCTATCTCGGTATGCGGAAAGGTGGTACGAGGTTGCGCGTCTGCCGAACAAATACCAAGAGCGCGTCCCCGTCATCAAATTGCTGGAGCGCGCCGGCTTGAATAGCCAAATTCATAAATTGCCCGATACGATGAGCGGCGGTCAGCAGCGCGGGCGCTATCGTCCGCGCGCTCACGAACAACCCACGCATCGTGCTCGCGGATGAACCGACCGGCAACCTCGACAGCCGCACCGGTCAGGAAGTGTTTAATCTCATGCGCGAGATGAATTTGGAGAGCGGCGTCGCCTTCATCATGATTACGCACGACCAACGACTCACGCGGGCAGCAGACCGGATGCTGCTTATCGAGGACGGTGTCACCCATGAAGTGGGAAACGAGCGGCTGCCGTCTCTGTTACATAAAACGTCACCTGAAACGAAACATGGTTTAGTATGAAACGAAGTGTGAGACGCGCCCGACTGCGAATGTCATGGAATTGACCGCTAATAACATCACCGCGATTAAGAGCAGACCGAAGAAGTTTTACAAGCTGCTTTACTTCCAAGTGCTCGTCGCGATTATCTTCGGCGCGTTCGTCGGCTTCCTGTTTCCCACGTTCGGGGCGAGCCTTAAGCCGCTCGGCGATCTGTTTATCAAACTCATCAAGATGGTCATCGCGCCGATCATCTTCTTGACTGTTGTTACAGGCATCTGCGGCGTCGGCGATATGCGGAAGTTAGGGCGCGTCGGTTTAAAGGCGCTTGTGTACTTCGAGGTCGTCACCACGCTCGCGCTTTTCATCGGACTCGTCGTCGTCAAGGTCGTGCAGCCGGGCGCTGGTATCAACGCCGACCCCGCGACACTCGATGCCGGTGCCGTGCAAAATTATACGACCGCCGCCACGGGGCAGAGCACGACGGATTTCTTGCTGCACATCATCCCTGACACAATCGTCGGTGCGTTTGCACAAGGGGAGATTTTACAAGTCCTGTTCTTCGCAATCTTGTTCGGGCTGGCACTAGCCGGGATGGGCGAGCGCGGCGCACCGCTCGTTAAGACGCTAGACCGTCTGGCGCAGGTCATGTTCGGCATCATCGCGATCATCATGCGCGCCGCGCCCGTAGGAGCGTTTGGCGCGATGGCATTCACGGTCGGTCGGTACGGCATTGCAACTCTGCTTCCGCTCGTGAAGGTGATGCTGTGTGTTTATGTAACCTGCGCGCTGTTTATATTCCTTGTGCTGGGGACGATTGCGAGGGTCGCGGGCTTCAGCCTGTGGCAGTTCCTCAAGTATGTTAAGGAGGAGATCTTGATCGTCGTCGGCACTTCGTCGTCGGAATCGGTGTTGCCGCGCATGATCAGGAAGCTCGAAAACTTAGGATGTTCCAAGTCGGTCGTGGGGCTGGTCATTCCTTCCGGCTACTCGTTTAACTTAGACGGTACGAGCATCTACTTAACTATTGCCGCGATCTTCGTCGCACAAGCGACGAACACGCAACTCACGCTCGCACAAGAATTGACGATCCTGATTGTGCTGATGCTCACGTCGAAAGGCGCGGCGACCGTTACTGGGGGCGGTTTCATCACGCTCGCAGCGACGCTCTCGTCTCTCGGCACGATCCCGGTTGCGGGCATCACGCTACTCTTAGGCATCGACCGCTTCATGAGCGAGGCGCGCTCGTTAACGAACTTGATCGGCAACGGCGTTGCGACTATTGTCGTCGCGAAGTGGGAGGGCGAGTTCGATCAGGAGCGGGCGCGGGCGGTGCTGGCGGGCGATTTAGATGACGCCGTTGACACAAGCTCTGCGTGAGCGTCTGTCGCAGCGTGAGATCATCTTGAAGATACATATATGCGTAAGGTGACGCCTGTTATCTTTCTTCATCCTTATGTAATAAAATCCCCTTGTCTTTTGCAATTCTAATCAACATGAAAGCAGGCTTTTATGGCAGACGAAAAAGAGAAAGCACAGGATAAGAACAAACAGGAAATCTTGCGCGAAAAAGCTGAAAAGATGGGCGGCACAGTTGTAAACAGCGGAGGCAATATGGGCGCTGGCAAATCAGGCGAGATAATAATGGGCGGCACGGAACCGACTGAGGAAACTGATGCCAGTAAAGTAGAAGATAAAGGTTAGCAGTCAAGCCAGGTGGTTCCGGCTCAGCTTAGTAGTAAGCCCGCGCTGCGTGTTCATATAGTTGTCTTCAATAATTCCGGCGTGTTCACTAAAGATGAATAAGCCGTCTCTATTTTCAGTGTTTGGAAATGAACTACAGCGTGGATAGCGGAGAGAAAAAGTAGTAAAAACCTTCGTCTCTTGGCTTCATCTACATTACCTATATTTGCCTGAAGTCTTCTGCCATTAAATCGGAGAGATTCCTGTACCCGCCGACAAAGCGCCCGGGGACTATTCCACACGCCAAAGCCTCGAAGCTGTCGCAAGCAAACATACGAGAGGAACAAGTATTGATGACCAAGTCGACTAAAAGTTTAGCCAGCCGTACGGCGGTAAAGCCGACGCGCGGCAGAAAGCTCAACGAAGTATTGACTTCGCTTGTCGCCATCGCTTCCCGCCACGGCATAACGCACGAAGAAGCCAGAGCAGAACTCGAAGGTTTGAAGACAGCCCGACTATGCGACTTTACGCGCATACCCGACAACCCGCATACCAAGTTTAAGGTGGAAACGTTCGCCCGCACCGAACCGCCGCGAAGTAGCGCTTCAGCGTTGCAATCGTCTGCTTTTGCAAAGTGGGTCGAAGCGAAGTACGGCGGAAAGAGAGCCGGTTGAGTCGCTTCTCCTGTTAGAAGCTGCGCGTCTCAGGCCCGACGATTATGGTTAAACCTTCAACCATTCGGTTTCGCCTCTTGTCTATGCACGCGAGATACATGCTAAGGAGATGTGAATGCGGAACGTCAAGAAGCAGCACTTGCCGACGAAAGTCTGCGCGGCGTGCGGGCGCCCCTTCACGTGGCGGCGAAAGTGGGAACGTGTGTGGTCAGAGGTGCGCTACTGCAGTGATAAGTGTCGCGAACACGTCAAGCGTACACGCGCGGCGGATTGCGGAAGTCCGGGTGAGTCAGTGAAGTGAACGTGACAAATAGGGTTCCGGTGCAAATAGCAGAGACAAAGCGCCCGAGTGTTTTACATACTGACTTCATGCGACGATCACTGCTTCCCACACGTGCTTGAGCATCGCGACTCCATTGTTTCTCGAACTCAGGAACATCACGTTGTACCCATCGAAGAATCATTGCATGGGCTATGTCGAGTCCCCGCTCGTCCATCATTTCCATCATTTGGCTAAGAATATGAACCGGGGCATTGTGAGCAACAACTTTGCTGATGGTAAAGCAACATCAACCACGCTTCTCGTGCTCGGCCTTCTCTGCCAGTGCGGCCCATCTTTCCATATCGCGGTCTAGATGTTGAAGTAATTGTTGCTGCTCGCTAAACAAGGCTTGAACCTTGACGGCATCCCTTGAGTGAAAACCTAACTGCGCTTCAATCTCAGCTTTCCTAATTTCAGCGGCAGCGATCTGTGATTCAAGCGTCTCAAGTTCCCGCTTCTCCTTGTACGACAGTTTGTGCGGTCCGGCAGACTCCTTTTGAGCCGCGGGCTTCGATTGATTGGCGGTATTAGC
>JACCTF010000386.1 GCA_013812565.1 Pyrinomonadaceae bacterium
ACCCGCACGGTACGTCGCCAGCGCTAGCGCCGCCGCCTGTTCAGCCAGTGCCGCCGGACCCGGTAGCGCGGCGACCGTCCACATATTTTCTGCACCAACTTCTTCCTTATCGTCCTTGTCACTGAACGCGATTCCATGATGATCAGCATACTCTCTGATTATCCGCTCGTGCGCCGGGTCTGCGCCCACAAACTTTAATGTAGGGCACAATCTACGGCATCGCTCGAATAAGATGTCCGGCCGAACGTGCCATGCCTCGTCGAGTTCTTCCATGCTGCCATCGCTCGCGACACTCAGGAGTTGCGCGTACACTTCGCCGCGCCCGGCTCCCAGCAACGCCAGGGTACTGTGAGACGGGGCCGTGCCCGCTATCGCATGAAGCGTCGGCACACCGACAATGGGACGCGCGAGCGTGGCCGCAAAAGCTTTGACGGTGGCTAAGCCTGTGCGCAGTCCGGCGAAGCTGCCAGGTCCAACCGCGACGGCGAAGAGCTCCACCTCGCGCAACGTTGTATCTGCGGCTTTGAGCAGCGCGTCGATCTGAGCGAGCAGCGTCGCCGAGTGGGCGAGCCCTCGCGCATCAGTTCGGGCAGCCAGCATGCGCTCGCCGCGCAACACCGCCACGCCTCCTTCGTGCGTGGCGGTGTTAACGCTCAGTATCAACGGTTCTCTGCTGGCCTTCATGAGTGGTGACGGGAAGTTGCAATTTCGCTGCCTCGGCTGTGGTTGATCTTACGTTTGACAGCACACGCTTGCCGGGCGATTATAGACTCGCTTTTTTGGCAAACGCAATCAAGTCGTTTAGCCACGAATGACCCCGTATCAATCTAATCGTAATGAGCAAACGCATAGGAATTTTGACGGGCGGAGGCGACTGCCCGGGACTAAACGCTGTGATCCGCGCGCTCGTGCGCCGGGCCGCTATTGATGACGTCGCAGTGCTCGGCATACGCGAAGGCTGGCGCGGTCTTGTCGAGGGCAACATTGAACCACTGACGCGCGCTTCTGTGACGGGCATTCTGCCCCGCGGCGGAACCATTCTTGGCACTTCGCGTTTCAACCCGCTTGAGCACACGGCGTCCCTCGACCGTATACGCCAGCACTGGATTGATTATGACCTCCAGGCGTTGATCGTTGTCGGCGGCGAAGGGTCGCTCTCGGCCGCACGCGATCTGTGGCGCGATCATCAGTATCCGATCATCGGCGTCCCCAAAACCATTGACAACGATCTCACCGGCACAGATTTTACATTCGGCTTTGACACGGCTGTTCACATCGTGATGGAGGCCATCGACCGTCTGCATTCCACGGCCGAGTCACATCATCGCGTGATGGTGGTTGAAGTGATGGGGCGGCACACCGGTTGGATCGCCGCCTACGGCGGGATCGCAGGCGGCGCCGACGTCGTGCTTGTTCCGGAACATCCGTTTCGACTTTCACGCGTGTGCGAGATGATCCAGCAGCGCGAATCGCAGGGCCGCGCGTTCTCCATCATCGTCGTCGCTGAGGACGCGCACCCCCACCCGGAAGAAGATTTCATAAGCGCCGAGGCGCACGCGGAAATCTACCGTCACAATCATTTGGGCGGTATCGCTAATATCCTTGCACTTGAAATTGAACGGTGCACGCGGATTGAAACGCGCGTTACAAAGCTCGGGTATGTGCAGCGCGGCGGGTCGCCGACGGCGTTCGACCGTGTGCTCGCGACTCGTTTCGGCATCAAGGCTTATGAGATGGTTGCCGCCCGCGAGTGGGGTCGCATGGCAGCTCTGCACGGCAACCACATGTCAAGCGTTCCTTTGGAAGAAGCTGTCGGCACGCTCAAACGCTTAGATCCGGAGATTTACCGTATCGCTGAAATTTTCTTCGGTTAAGCTGTCCACGGTAGCAGATGCGCTGCACGCGTGATCTACCGGTTTGTGACGTGAGCACTTTTGGAGTGCTTGCTGATTTTCTGAATATAGGCGATCTCCTGGTCATGAAGCTTTGTCCAACTTGCCAGCGTTGTTACGAAGACGTCAATAACTTTTGCGTGTATGACCAATCGACGCTTCTACCGTCGCGCCCCGGCGGTCTTGTCATCGCCGACCGCTACCGCCTTGATCGGTTGCTCGGGCGCGGCGGCATGGGTGCTGTTTATGCCGGCACGCACCTCGAACTCGACCGCCCCGCGGCGATCAAACTACTTCTTCCAGATTCCGTTACTGACCCACAGGCCATTGAGCGCTTTCGCCGTGAGGCGCGCGCCGCCGCTCGGCTTAATCACCAGAACGTGGCCGATGTCTATGACTATGGCACGCTGCCCGACCGCGGAGCCTACATCATCATGGAACTGGTCAAAGGTCAGACCTTACGTGAACACATGGACGCGGTCGGCCAACTTCCGTTTGCCGATGCCGTGGTAATCGCTCGCCAAGTGGCCGACGGGGTTGAAGCGGCGCATCGCGGCGATATTATTCATCGTGATCTGAAGCCATCTAATATCATCCTCTCACGCGATCATCATGATCGCTTCGAAGCCAAGGTGGTTGACTTCGGCATTGCTAAGCTGCGCGAGCATACTTTGATTGGCGGCAATGCGCTGACGATCACAGGGTCTCTGATGGGCACTCCCCGGTATATGTCTCCGGAACAATGCGCGGGTCATGACATAGATGCGCGCTCCGACATCTACAGCCTCGGCGTCATTCTCTACGAGATGCTCGCCGGACGCCCTCCCTTTGAGGCGCCGACGGCGACCGCCATCGCGCTCAAGCATATCCAAGAACCGCCGCCCCCCCTACGCGATTTTCGCCCTGATGTTCCGGACGCCCTCGCTCAACTCGTAACTCAAGCGCTCAACAAAAACCCCGCCGCCAGACCGCAGACGGCAACCGAGTTTGCTCGTCAGTTGCGCTTTGTTGAGTATCTGATTGCGCAGCCGACGGCGGGAGCGGCTTCACCACAAACACATGAGAGCGTCAACGCGTCGGGTCCACTCATCCCTGACATCTATCCCCCCCCGGTCTCGCCCATCACGGCGACAAACTATCCAATCGATCCGTTTTCATCCTTCAACACCACCCCTATCACTCCTCCTTCAAGCACATTGGATATGCCTGCCGAGGCACCGCAACAAACAAAACGAACCAACCTCCCGACGCTTTCGGACACGACTTCTCTCACCACCTCTAATAGCAACGATGAAGCCGTCGCGGCGGAAGATTTGACGCAAACTCCGGCAACCAAAAATGCATTGCTGCCCCTTCCTTCGACAGCACCCTCGCGAGTCGTGATCGATGCCGAGACGCCCGCGCGCGTGCGTCGGTCGACCGCACCACCCACATACCAAACTTCTACACCTCCACCAGCGGGTCGCCACTCGTGGGTTGCGCTCGCGGGTCTGTTCACCGCCCTCGCGGTTGTCGCCGGGGCACTCACCTGGTGGTTCGTTACCGAGCGCACGTCGCCGGGCCAACCGACTGCACGCACCGTTTCAGCTCCGCCTTCTGCGCAGACAACTGAAGGACGCGCACCAGAACAAACTTCTTCTCCGGCTGCGCCCGCAAACAGTTCGTCGGCCCCCATCAACAGCGATATTTCGAACAAAAGTGTCTCGACTGATGCCCGCCGGAGCGCGTCACCGGCAGAGGCTACGGCGCGCAACACTAATACCGCATCTGGAGTGTTACCAACTGAAAACGCACGCCGCGGTACACCTGAAGATGTATCGCGCAGCCAGCCGCCCGAAGCGGAACAACTCGCGCTACGCAACAAGCTTGGTGACTGGATTTCCTCGCACAAAGCGCGTGACCTGCAGAAGCAGTTATCCTTTTACGCACCCAGAATGGAAACTTATTACCGCTCTTCTGGAGCCGCCCGCTCTGCCGTGATTGCCGACAAGTCTCGCTTTTTCAATCGCACCGATTCGATTGAGATGAGTACGGGTGAGCCGAAAATCACTCTTTCTCAGGATGGCAGCACGGCGACCATGCGCTTTCGTAAGCAGTACATGATTGTAAGAGATGGCAGACCCGAGAGTGGCGAAGTTATGCAGGAACTGCGTTGGCGGAAATCTGATCAAGGGTGGCAGATCATCAGCGAACGTGACTTAAAGAAATATTGAACTAATCTGCCGTTCATCTCATATGAATCATAATTCGCTCGGGCTGTCACAAACGCGCCGCTTCGGAATAGGAATTGCTAAGAACCAAACCGAATGAACTATTTGACACATCGCGCGAGGCGCGCGATGATAAGCATTAGTTTATCATCGCCGTTATACTGGGGCTTATGAGACACCCCCTGATGAACTGAACAAAGAGAGTTGGCACGCCGTTGAAGCTTTTCAGTCGGCGTATTCTACGGATCCCCTACACCCGTCACAGGGTCGGTTGTTAACAATCCGCCGCGCTCTCCCACGATTTTTGATTATGAAGCTTTGCCTTACCTGTCAACGTTGCTACGAAGATACGTACACTTCTTGTGCGCACGAAGATCACCCCCCCCTCGTCCCATCGCGTCCCGGTTTGCGTTTGATCGCCGGTAAGTATCGGCTTGACCGTCTGCTCGGGCGCAACTTTATGGGCACCGTCTATACCGGAACGCAGCTCGAACAGAAGCGCCCGGTGCTCGTCAAACTACTTCATCCTGAATCACTCACCGATCCACAGGGATTGCAGCATTTTCGTCGCGAATCACAAGTCATCGCCCTACTCAACACACGCCTTCGACATCCCAACGTCGCCGACACCTACGATTACGGCACGCTGCCTGAAGGCGGAGCTTACATGGTGACTGAGCTGATTGAGGGCTACACGCTGGGCCACTACATGGCAAGCAGTGGACCGCAACCGCCCCTGTCGGCGGCCGTTACTGTCGCGCGCCAGGTGGCCGACGGGGTCGAAGCGGCGCACCGCGTCGGCATTGTTCACCGCGATCTGAAGCCTTCCAATATCATTCTCGTTCATGATGAGAACGATGACCGCTTGCAAGTCAAAATCGTTGATTTTGGCATTAGCAAGCTTATGCAAATGATTCCGGATCATACCGAAGCGCTCCAGTCTACAGAAGCCTTATCTGACACGACACGCTATATGTCTCCGGAACAATGCGCGGGTCATGACATAGATGCGCGCTCTGATATTTATAGTCTCGGCTGTGTCCTCTACGAGATGCTCGCCGGACGCCCTCCCTTTGATGGCGACACGGCCGCCGAGATCGCACGTAAACATGTCGAGGAGTCGCCGCTGCTCATCACGGAGTTACGTTCGGACATTCCCGAAGCGTTAACCCAACTCGTCATGCAAGCCCTTAACAAGAAGCCTATCATCAGGCCGCAAACAGCGGCCGAGTTCGCGCGCCGTTTGCGCTACATTGACTATTTGAGCACGGCGCTGCCTTCATCCGTGGGGCCTACAGAACCCGCACGCGATAAAACGCTTGGTGTTCACGTGCGAAGAATAAACCCCGAGTCACATGCGACGACGACACGCGACGTCCCCGCCCAGTCCAACGTAAGGATGATGCCCGGACGCAACGGAGAACATAAGCAGAGTGCCGCGTCGGCGTCTGAGCATAGCCTGCCGACGGATTCAAACGTTAAGATCTCGCGTGGCGTAACGATCATATCTTCATCCACCGGTTCAGCAGATCATCCGCCTTCCCTTATTGATTCAGTCGAGCAAATAGAGAGTTCGGAATCCTTCCACCCCACGGTTGAGCAGACGGGTGGAATCGATGTGGAAGAAGCTTTGACGTTGGATGAATTTGCCGCCCCGACGCCTGTGGCGAAACATGAGCCTTCATCAATAACTCAGCATGAAGGAGTACTGGTTATCGCTGATAAAGCCACCTCTTACACATTACAACCCGATGTGAATGAGGTAGGTGTTAACGAAGCTAATGTTATTCAAGTAGATAATGACACAACCACTGAGA
>JACCTF010000407.1 GCA_013812565.1 Pyrinomonadaceae bacterium
TCAGGCCGCGCATCGCCGCCTCAAGCTACTTAAACAGCGTACCGCTGATCTGGAGCTTTATGCGTGGGGCGCAGCAGTCGTGTGTCGAACTCATAACTGATGCCGCACCCGCACGATGCGCCGATCTATTGGCACACGCCGCCGTGGATGCTGCACTCGTGCCGGTTATCGAATATCAACGCATCCCGGAAATCTTGATCGTGCCGGAAGTCTGCGTCGGCGCACGCCACATAGTTCGCAGCGTTCGTATCGCGACGCGCGGCGCGGAGTTGAAAGACGCGCGGACGGTTGCGCTTGATACTTCATCGCGCACCTCAGCCGCGCTGACACAGATTATTTTCCGCGAGTTTCTCGGGCGCGTGCCGCAGTTCACCCCGTGCGAACCGGATCTCAACCGGATGCTCGACGCCCACGATGCCGCGCTCATCATCGGCGATCCGGGAATGACATTTGAGGGCGAGGGACTGCGCATCTTTGATGTCGCCAGCCTGTGGCGCGAGTTCACCGGGTTGAGCTTTGTGTTTGCGATGTGGATGGCGCGCGAAGGCGTGCAGGACAAGATTCGCAAAGTCGACTTCGCCGGGGCGCGCGACGAAGGATTAGCGCAGGTTGAAGTGATCGCCGCGCAGTATGAGGATCTACTCAACCTGCCGCGCCGCGAGTTGTGTGCTTACCTGCTTGAAAACATCTGTTACGAGTTGGACGATGAAATGCGTACCGGACTGGAACTGTTCTACAAACTCGCGTACAAACACAACCTTATTCCATCGCGGCGTCCTTTGCGCATGCTCGGCACGCTCTGATGCTATAGAGCAGAACAGCAGTCTGATTGATAAGGCTTCGGAATTTCGCATTGATCAACTAATTCACTTTTGTTAATGGAGCATTGATGACATCCCAGGAAGACGTTCAACCGATTCTCGATTGTGCGCTTGAAGGCAACCGGCTCACGGCAGAAGATTGCAGGGCGCTGCTTGAATCCAACGACTTTGTACGCATCGGACTTGCTGCCGATGAGATACGCAAACGCCGGCATCCGGAAAATATCGTTACCTACATTATTGATCGCAACATCAACTACACGAACGTCTGCAACGTCGTGTGTACCTTCTGTGCTTTCTACCGCCGACCCGGCGCGGCAGACACTTACGTTTTGACGCTCGACGAAATCTGCCGAAAGATAGACGAGACGATTGCGCTTGGCGGCACCGGCGTTTTAATGCAGGGCGGGTTGCACCCGGATTTCGGTATCGAATGGTATGAAGATCTTCTGCGCACCCTTCATGCGAAGTATCCGAGTTTCCAACTCCACTGCTTCTCGCCGCCGGAGATTCACAACATACACTTGATCAGCAAATTGCCGTACGAGACGGTGCTCGCCAGGTTGAAGGAAGCAGGCTTGAACAGTTTGCCGGGCGGCGGCGGCGAGATTCTGGATGATGAAGTCAGACGGCGCGTTTCGACGAAATGCACGACCGACGAGTGGCTCGCGGTGATGCGTGCGGCGCACCGTGTGGCCCTGCGAACCACGGCGACAATGATGTTCGGCATCGGCGATTCAGTCATCCACCGCGTCCGGCACCTTCAACGGATACGCGATTTGCAGGACGAAACAGGCGGCTTCACGGCGTTCATTCCGTGGACCTTTCAGCGCGAAAACACCGCTCTTGGCCGCCGCATTAAAGAAGAGCCAACCGGTATCGATTACTTGAAGATGCTCGCCGTATCCAGGCTATTTCTCGACAACATTGAGAATTTTCAATCTTCTTGGCTGACGCAAGGATTGCGGCTCGGGCAGGTCGCGCTTCGTTTCGGAGCAAACGACATGGGCTCGGTGATGATCGAGGAGAACGTCGTCTCAGCGGCGGGCGCACACAACCGCGCGGACGAGCATGAACTGCGCCGCTTGATTGCGGATGCAGTCTTCACGCCGCAACAGCGTGACATCCTCTACCGCTACGTAGATCGCGATGGTTCAACAAAGGTGGAGGCAAGCGATTCGACATCGCTCTGCGTGAGTTGAGAGTTTTGGTGGCTGAATAGAAACAGTAAACGACGAACGCTCGGATTGGAATGCCAGCGCAGACAGCCTTCAACCTAAGATGGAAAGGCAACTTGAAAAGCAAGGCATCGAGGTATCAGTAACTTGATCCCCCTGGAATTTGCTTTTCAAACTACTGATTCTAAATGGGTAGACGCTGGGCTCTGTTAAAATGCCAGGATGATTCAGCCTCAGCGCCCCACCCTTGAGACATTCAAACAGATCTTTCGTGAGTGGTTCGGCGAATTTCTACGTCAATACCCAAAATACGAAGGCACGCGAAAAGTAGTCGAGAAGATGCTTGGCTGTGGTGATACAGAAAACGGTTACAGTGCGTTCATGTGCCCGCATTGTGGTGAAAAGAAAGTTGTCCCCTTCAGTTGAAAGAGTGGCTTCTGCCTGCGGTGCGGGGCATCGCACACCCTCGACTGGGTCCGACAGATGGAAGCACTGCTCTTTCCAGGTATCGACTATCGCCATGTTGTCCTAACTGTGCCAGAGCAGCTACGCCACTGCTTTGAAGAATACCCACGGCTGTTGAGTGAGATGGTTAAAGCTGGTGTAGAAACAGTCATCGCAGTGATGAGTCGCGCGGCCGGAGGTCAACTGCGGATCGGAGTCGTGGCCGTCATCCAAACAGCGGGTCGGGCGAGCAACTATAATCCGCACCTGCACCTGATGGTAACAAGCGGAGGTCTGGATGAGCGTGGAACATGGCATGAAATAAAGCGAGTCTCTTTTGATTACCTGCATCGCGAGTGGCAGCGCCAGTTGTTTTCGATGCTGGAAGAGCAGTGCCGGAGTGCGGGCCTGCGGCACCTGCTGGAATCATTGAAGCAGGAATATCAGCGGGGTCTGGTCGCGTACTGGGAGCCAAAACCAGTCAGAACAGGGAAGGGGTTAGCGAGATATCTGATCAAATACGTAGTGAGTCCACCCGTAGCCGTGTCACGGATCATCGCGTATGACGGGCAGGAGGTTGAATACTGTTGGCAAGATCACAAGAGCCATCAGCAGGAGAAAGTAAGAGTAACAGCCGTGGAGTTCATCCGAGTCTTAGTGCAGCATATGCTGCCGAAGGGGTTTCAACGAGTACGCTACCTGGGGTTACATGCAGTGTGTGTGAGACAAAAGATTAAAGAGCAAGTGAGACGAGCGATCGGAGCGGTGATGCAGGAGGCCTTCTATTTTGCCGAGGCAGTGATGTCGAAGCTTGGGTGGAGAGCGAAGATAAAAGGTAAATTCGGCAGGGATCCGCTGCAATGTGAGCAGTGTGGAGCAGAGATGGTGCTGTGGAAGGTCTGGGTGCCGAAGCATGGAGTAGTGTACTACCTACCTGATGATGCGCCTCAATGGAGTGAGGCGAGGATACCATCGAAGATGGATGGTACTGTTCAACTCTGCTTCGGCTTTTAAGTTCACAAAAACAAGTTTCGAACATGTCCCAGAGTGACAACTGACTGTAGCGAGAGCGATTCATCGATTGATCTACATAAGTTCTTTGCAAGCCTTATCC
>JACCTF010000624.1 GCA_013812565.1 Pyrinomonadaceae bacterium
AACTTGAGTCGCATATGGAGAGAGCAGGTGTGTCTGACCGAATGCGCGTTCGTGTGGTTAAGTTCTGGCAGGCTTGAAGACCTTGACGCCGCTTACGGAATCAAAATCGTCATCGTTTGTGGCGAGGTGCGTCACTCCAAGTTTCTCCATCACAGAGAACGCCAGCGCATCATTAGTGAGCAGGTGTAGTTGTGGCGAAACCACTGCGCTTCTTGCCAGAAGCTCAAGAGTGACGGATTCGACTGGACTGCACCCCCGATTTGAGACAAGTAGTTAAGCTAAGAATCTTGCTGGTGACAGCCATTGGCTTTGAGAATGACACCGTGTTTTGGCGATTCGATGACGGCAAACGTATCGAACTAGGATCATTCGTCATCAACGAGAAGACCGTCATCTCATCTACTACCAGTAAATTCAAACCATCCAAGCACGACCTTAAAGAAGGCGACTGGAGCATGATTTACTGCACGAAATCAGCCGTACGCTATTTTCAGCTTATAAGCTGTGAACCTAAAACCACCCCTGTATAGGAGGTGGTATCTTTTTATTTAAAGGAGGAATTATGCTTTCTTGAATAACTGGTGGCTCTATTTTAGACTCCCGGTAAAGGAGCCTTTTGAATGTACACATACGTGATGGGCAGATTACTGGAAGAGTTAAAAGAAGCTAACAAAATTACAGATGAGGACCTGAGACTGATTGCCATCTGTAATATCATCGAAAAACAAATAGCAATGCAAGACGATATTCACGTAACACATCCGATGGATCAGGAAGATGAATCGGATTTGAATAATTAATTCTTTCTCAGCCATAACCCTTCTAGTCTTGCTCATCATTAGATAAACTTAAAACACCCTCGGCTATTCAGTCGGGGTGTTTTTTAGTTAAATACAGTCTATGGTAGGCTCCGCGATCAGAGTTATTATTAGAGTGACTACTACAAACGCACAGCGAGTTGTTCAACGTGTATTCTCGGAATTCCCTCACTATATCATTGAGTAATGTAGAAACTGCGGCGGCAGTTAATCTTTGGCGTATTTATTACACCTGTCCTAATTGCCCAACAAAACAACTAAAGTTCCCCATTACCACAAGTATTAGCGAGCACACCTTAGAGGAACAGGTGAGAAACCAACTTGAAAACCATAAGCATTAACGAGTAGCAATCGAAGGAAGACTTTGCCTAAATTCCCTAAAGCGTCTGACATCCCAGATAGACCAAAACTCAACCATGATCTATTCATAGCGGTTACAGGCATCTTTCGGACATACGAGAATGGCGACCTAGACCGAAAATTCCTACTGCACATTTAGAAACTGAACTTAAATTGAAGGGGATATCAGTGCGTGGGACTGACTTAAATATGGTAATGGAAAGGTTGATGCAAGACGGATTGATAACGGCGCGGAAAAGCGGTTTAGGCAGTAGCTGGTATATCGTGTCCTTGCAGGAACGCGGCGTGAAATTGAGTAAGCAAGTATGATAAGGCCTTCCACAGTTGACTGACCGGGCGTAGAATGTCGCCCGCCTATGGCTCAGCCTGATGATCCTACTGCTACCGACCGCACAGAGATTGAGGCGCTCATCGCGCGTCTCGAAGCTGGCACGCTCAATGAGAGTGACACCCGCTTGATCTCGCGGCTCCTGCGTCTACTCGTCAAGCTCATCAGTATCGTCGAACAGAAAAACTCATCGATCTCTCGCCTCAAGCGTCTTCTGTTCGGACCAGGCTCGGACACGCGCTCTCCAGCCGCCTCAACCCATGAAGAGAAGAAGCAGGATGCTGCGGACGATCCCAGTTCTCCATCAGCAAGCACAGAGAAGTCGTCTGACTCCACCCTGCCGCTCAAGCGCAAGGGGCACGGGCGCTTAAGCTCTGCGGCTTACACTGGCGCTTTGGTGGTGCCATGTACAGACCCGACTTTGAAGCTCGGTGATTCGTGCCCGGACAAACTCTGCACAGGTCATCTCTACGACACGCAGGCTCCGGCCATCCTTGTTCGCCTCACCGGGCAGCCTCTTGTCGGTGCGACTCGATTCGAGCAAGAAGTCTTACGTTGTTCCGCCTGCCAGACGCGCTTTACCGCACCGCTGCCCGAAGGTGTGCCACCTGAAAAGTACGATGCCACGGCTGATGTGGCCATCGCGCTGGCCAAATACCAGGCCGGATTGCCCTTTCACCGGCTGGCTCGCGTGCAAGAGAGTTTCGGCGTACCTCTTCCGGAATCGGTGCAATTTGCCCGCTGTGAGGCGGTCGCTGATGCTGCGTTACCAATCTTTCTGCACTTGCGCAATCTCGCGGCACAAGCCGAACTGCTGCATGCCGATGATACGAGGGTCAAGATCCTTGAGTGTCTGAAGGAGAACAAGCATCTTGCGGAAGGCGAGCGGCGAGGTCTGCAAACGACGGGGATCGTCGCCTGTGTGGATGGGCGGCAGATCGCGCTATACCAAAGTGGTCGGCGTCACGCCGGAGAGAATATCGACGAACTGTTGCGATATCGCGCGTCGCATCTTCCTCCACCGAAGCAAATGGGTGATGCGCTCTGCTCGAACTGGAGCCGCGAGTTTGAAACCATCATTTGTAAATGTCTGGCGCATGCGCGCCGGCAGTTTGTCGAGATCGAAGTGGCATTTCCTGCGGAGTGCGCGCGGGTTGCTCAATGATCTCGCAGCCGTCTACAGCTTTGATGCGCAGACACGAGAGATGAGCGATGAAGAGCGCCTGCTCTATCATCAGCAACACAGTGAGCCGGTCTTGGCGGCACTGCGCGCATGGATCTCCAAGCAGATCGAGGAGCGCAGGGTCGAGCCGAACAGCAGCCTGGGTCGCGCCTTCACTTATATGCTGAAGCATTGGGAGGGTCTGACCAGAGTTCTTGCAGTCGCAGGAGCGCCACTTGATAACAATGTCGTCGAACGCGCGTTGAAAATAGTCGTACTCCATCGCAAGAATGCGTTGTTTTTCCGCACTGAGCATGGAGCGGCCATTGGCGATTTGCTGTTTAGTCTGATTGGGACGTGCCACCTCAATGGGGTCAGCGCCTGGGACTATCTGGTAAGCCTTGTGCGCCACGCGCGAGCAGTACGAGGCGACCCGTCGCGGTGGCTGCCGTGGAACTATGTGACGGAGCAAGTCAAGAAGCGTGCAGCTTGAAGGAGACGGTGCGCTCAAGCGAGCTTGCGCCATTCTTCGGCAAAGCGGGCGAGCTCGGGGTGACCATGATAGAGGAGCACGCAGAGCTGTTGCGCCGCGAGCGGATGGAGCGGAGCACTGTTCGACTCGGGCCACCACCGGAGCTTGCCCTGCGAGAACCGCTTGAGGCACAACCAATAACCTGAACCGTCATAGACGAGCATCTTGAGTGCCGTGCCTGAGCGATTGCGGAAGACGAAGAGTGCACCCGAGAGCGGATCTTGCGCGAGGTGCTCTTTGCAAACGGCGGCTAAAGTATCAATACCCTTCCTGAAATCAACGGGTTCAACCGCGAGTAAGATTTTGAGCTGCGGGACGAGTTGGATCATCGGTTAGGCGCGCAGGAATAATGAGTAGAGGGCTTCGATGTGCGACCACTCGGATGAAGGCACTGAAAGAGTGAGGCGGTGACCATCGGCGCGTTCGATCTGTAGACGCCATGCCGCTTCGGTGGTCAGGCGCGGCCGCTCCGGATCGGATATAAGAGTTGGGCCGCTTTTGGAGTTGAGGCCAGCGGCGCGCACCTCAAGAAAATGAGGCGCTGGCGAGCTGTTGGGTAAGCCCGATTGGTGAACGCTCAGACGTCGTTTGCGCAGTTTGGTGGGATCGAGGCGCAGTTCACGTGCAACGCGGGTGATCGGATGATGAGCGAGCAGCGAGACAGCTTTCTCCCAGAGTTGAGGTGGGATGCGAGTACGTCCCTGTCGCTTGGCTCGCCAAGCATCGAAAGCTTGACGCGTGCGCGCGAGATCATCATTGGTAGTGAGCATGGATCGGGTCCTCCTCCACAGAATTAATGAAGGAGACGATAAATGACCTCGCAGGGTCGCGTCACGCCAGCTTGCCGAAGCAGAAGCTGGCTAGAGTGCGACAGGAGATGGGAGAGAGCGTCTATCATGATGATGACTCCATTCTCGACGAAGTTCGCTGATCTTGCCTGGCAGGAGACCAGAACGATCACGGTGTGCGGGCGCGACGAGTTGCCGGATGGTGAGTACGCCTTTGTCGAGAGCTATTGTGATGAGGCGAGTTGTGACTGCCGCCGCGTGATGCCCAACGGTGCTTGGTCGGACGAGCGGGGCGCGGGTGTGGGCGACGATCAGCTATGGGTGGGAGAGTGAGCAGTTCTACGAGCGGTGGGTGGGGAGAGCCGTCGAGGGAGCGGACAGCAAAGGGCCGTAGCTTGATCCCTTTAACCCGCAGTCGCGATATGCGGATGTGCTGCTCGCCATGTTCGAGGATGTGCTCACTGACCGGGCGTATGTCGAGCGGCTCGAGAAGCACTACTGGATGTTTAAGGAGGTCGCCAAGAACGAGCAAGAACGAAGAGGGCAGCGACAGAAAAGGAAGCGACAGAACTTGAGAGTCGTGAAATGAGAGCTGGATGGACATTCTGCGGGTAAGAGGTAAAAGCGATGGCGCGGCAACGGACACTTAAACAAGCAAAGCTGGCAACAGGGAGTGAGAAGTATCTCTATACGTTTGAAGTGTTGATCGTGAGCGGGCCGCTAGCGCTGAGCTTTGTAAAGAAAAACAAGGTGATCTCGCGGACTATACAGATGCGAGGAGACCAGACCTTGGAGCAGCTACATCAGGCGATCTTCTCGGCATTCGAGCGTGAAGAGGAACACATGTACGAGTTCCAAGTTGGCGGCAAGGGGCCGATGGACCCACAGGCGCGGCGTTACGAGCTCGGACTCGACGATGGCGATGCGGGGCAAGAAGCGAGAGCCGCAGGGGACGTTGAGCGAAC
>JACCTF010000463.1 GCA_013812565.1 Pyrinomonadaceae bacterium
GTTAATAAGCTCGGCGTCGTTTGCGGTGCTGAGACCGGCTATAAACTCCGCTCCAATCCAGACACTGTGCTTGCCCCTGACATCTCGTTTGTGAGCGCTGAGAGGATCCCAGCAAGCGGAATCCCTCAAACGTTTTGGACGCAACCGCCGGACTTAGCCGTTGAGGTTGCAAGCCCGAGCGATACACTGAAAGGCTTGGACAAGAAGGCCAGACGGTGGTTAGCTGAAGGCGCAACGCTGGTTTGGGTTGTCATTTCACGAAAGCGCACTATCACCGTGTACCAATCATCCGCGAGTACGATTACCCTTACAGAGGCAGATGTGCTGGATGGCGGCAGCGTCGTGCCCGGCTTCAGTTGCCCTGTGGCAAATATATTTGAGTAGAGATACGAACAATCGAAGTCAAGCCAGAGGGCATTACGACTCACGAACTACATTTAGCTAATAAAGGCGTTAAATACATGCAAATCCTGAAGAGCAGATCACCAATCTATGATGTCGCAGTCGTTGGAGCCGGAGCATCAGGGGGCGTGATGGCGACGTGGCTCGCAAGACAGGGTGTGAAGGTCGCGCTTATTGAAGGCGGCCCGCCCATCGATAGCACGAAGTTCAACACGCACGCGCTGGCTTATGAATACGAGAACCGAAAGGTGCCGCTGATGATCGAGGGCGCGCCGACAATGGGCGGCGACCGCGCGCGGGGAGTCGGGGGTAAAAGCCTTTTGTGGAATGCGGTTGCGCTTCGTCTCTCGCAACGCGACTTCAAAGGTTACACGCTCGAAGGCGTCGGTCATGATTGGCCGATTGACTACAAAGACCTCGCTCCTTATTACGACCGCATCGAGCGCGAGGCCGGGGTGTGTGGCAACTTGGACCACCTCGAAGATTTGCCCGATGGACAGTTCCTGCCGCCGATGCCCCTGAAGTGCGTCGATCACGTGCTCAGACGCGGAGCCCGCAAGCTCGGCGTCCCCGTTATTCATGTGCGCAAAGCGACCATCACACGTTCATATAACAAACGGCCGGCGTGTCACTACTGCGGCAACTGCATGGCGGGCTGCGATGTGATCGCCAAGTACAACTCCGCCGATGTCCATCTCAAAACGCAGGCGACGAATAAAAATCTTACGATTCTCCCAAACCGTGTCGCGCGCCAGGTGCTCGTCAACAGTGAAAATCAAGTAACGGGAGTTGCGACGATTGACCGCTTAACCAAAGTCGAGGATGAGGTGCGCGCTCGTGCCGTCGTAGTCTCATGCGCCTGCGTGCAGTCAATCGCGTTGCTGTTGATGTCGAAGTCCGAACGTTACCCGACGGGGCTGGCGAACTCCAGCGGCATGCTGGGCAAAGACTGGATTCCGCACTTGCTGGCATTTCATACCGGGGTGGTCGAAGAGTTCGAGGGACGGCCTCCGGTCAATGATGAGGGCGCGCTTGACCACGGCTTCATTCCATCGTGGATGCACGCGCGCAAGCGCGACTACGCCCGAAGCTTCGCAGTGCAGTACGATTATCAAGGCCGCCGTTCGAATGCGTGGTGGATTAAACAGGTGAACGGCTTCGGCGCGGATTATAAACGTCGGGTGCGCCAGGCGAATCCAGCGGTGCTCATCTTCCGGCCGAACATCGAGATGCTGCCGAACAAAGATTCGTACATCGATCTTGATACTGAACGAAAGGATGATTACGGATTGCCCTTCGCTCGTCGTCATCTGGAATTCGGCCCGAATGATTGGAAGATTTTCAATCACTCGAAAGACTTGACGAAGGAGATTTTTGCAGCAACGGGTATCCGCTTGATCAGCGAACCCGAGAAGCCAGCCGGGCCAGATCATGAACTGGGCGGGTGCATAATGGGCAACGATCCGCGCACCTCAGTTCTTAACAAGTGGTGCCAGACCCACGACATTAAGAATCTGTTTGTCGTTGATGGCAGCGTCTTTCCATCAGGGGCGGAGAAGAATCCGACGCTGACCATTATGACTCTCGCCGCTCGAACCGCAGACCACATCGCCGGGCGGTTCAAGCGGCGCGAACTGTGAAGGGTTCAAGGTTCAACGTCAGAGGATTAAGTGGTGCTATCTGGGCTGAACCAATCCGCACTTTGGACTTTGAACCTTGAACCTTGAACCTCTAATAACGTAAGGAGATGACATGAAAGAAGATCGCCGGAAATTCATTAAAGACTCTCTTGCTGCGACGGTGACTATCGGTGTTGCGCCGATGTTTGTGCCGCGCAGTGCATGGGGCGCGAATGACCGCTTGGCTTATGGTTTGATCGGGGCGGGCGGGCGCGGGCGCGGCCTCAGTCGAAGTTTCCAACAACTCGGCGCGAAGTGCGTTGCCGTCGCTGATGTCTATGAACCGAACCTCGCGCTCGGCATGAAAGACTCAGCGGATGCGAAGAGCTATGCAGACTATAAAGAACTGCTCGGGCAGACCGGCCTCGATGCGGTGATAATTGCGACGCCGGATCACCAACACTATCCGAACCTGCTCGATGCGCTCGCCGCAAAGAAAGACGTGTACCTCGAAAAGCCTATGTCGCATTCCTTGGAAGAGAGCGCCAAGATGATTCAGGCGGTACGCAAAACTAAACAGATCGTGCAGGTCGGCATGCAGCGCCGCAGTGCCGAAGCGATCATCAAGGCCAAACAGTTAATGGATAGCGGCGTGCTCGGGCGAATCATGCTCGTCAAGCCGCAATGGAACTGGAACGTCGCGAAGCCGCTTGATAATTCGCCGCTGCCCGGCAAGCTCGATTGGAAGAGCTTTATCGGCCCCGCTAAGGAGACGAAACTTGAGCCGATGCGCTTTCGCCGCTGGCGCTATTTCTGGGGTTATTCGGGCGGCAACATGACCGATCAGGGCACGCACTTAATGGATGTCGTGCAGTGGTTCACTAATTCCGGCCCGCCACTTTCCGCAATATCTTACGGGCAGGTCGCGAAGATGACCGGCTCAGAGACTCCTGATGTGTTCTGCGCCGTCTATGAGTATCCGAACTTCATGGCGACGTGGACATTGAACTACGGCAACTCCTTCGAAAACGGATGGTCGATCCGCTTTGAAGGTGATGAGGGAACAATGATCATCGACGAAGATGGCCTGAGAGTTTGGAAAGAGCCGTGGAAAGACAACCGTGAACCGATCCACAAGCTTCAAGCGCAAGTGCCCACTGAACCTCACATCCAAAACTTCCTTGATTGTGTCAAGTCGCGCAAGGAGCCGAACGCGCCGGTCGAAGTTGGTGCAAGCGCCGTCAGCGCGCCGCACCTCGCCAACCTAGCTTTCCACAAAGGCCAACGAGTGAAGATGAAGGCGGAGGGATGAAAACGAAGGGTGAAGGCGAAAGGATGAAGGGAAGACGTTAGGAGTCAGGAGTCAGAATAAAAGGCGTGATCATCGTCTTATCTTCTGAGTTCTGGCTCCTACCTTCTCTTCGATGGTGAAAGTTCGAGGTAAACGGCTAAGCGTCTCACTGTCTGATCTGTGAAATAGCTTCGTCAAGTTGAAGAAACTCAGTGAATCACTTCCTCATGCTCGAAGATCCATCCCTCACATGTTACTGAATGGACAGCACTCACGAAGAACACGCTTAGCACTGCTGTTGCTCCTCGCGCTCTCCCCGGTCGCTTACTTGTTAAGCATCTGGCTGATCACGAAAACCGACCCGAACACGCAAATTGGGTTTACCATCAACCGGACTGGATCAATCCGCCGCGCCGCCGATTACGCCCTGACGCTCGGCACGAATACGGAGGGCTGGACCAGCGGCTGTAAGGTCGAGGTTAACAATGATCGCTCCTTCTACTTCCGCTCGCGTGCCGCGCATGATGTGGAACCCATCCGCCGCCTAGCTCCCGAAGCGTTTGTTAATGTGCTTTTTATATCGCCGGACGGCCGAGAATATTTGGAAGTTCGGCTCGCGCCGGATGGAAGGCCGATCGGCTTCGAGCGGAGACGTTCCCCAGGCCAGGAAATAGCTGATGCCGGCGAGGAAAGATCAAGGCGGTTAGCGGAATCGGCATTTCACGTTTTTTCGCAGGACGCCGGCGCTGTACAGTTTGAGGCACCGGTGTTGAAGGAGGAACGCAGCAAATCCAGCCGCGTGATCCGCCGTTATTCCTGGCACGCGGCGCGAACCGACGCGCTTCCAGAGCTAAACCTGCAAACGACGTTCACGGTACTCGGCGAAGAAGTTACCGCGCAGCGAATCACAACCGAATTCGATCCAACTTACGCCAACAATTTAATCAGTCATCATCAACTGCCACAGGTGGTCGTCGGTTTCTATTGGCTGTTTGTCGGTATCATTTCGCTCTACGGCCTCTACCGCTACATCCAGCGCACGCGGCAAAAGGAAGTTCCGCACGCCCGCAGCCTGCTTCTATGCATGGTCGTTGCCAGCCTCTACATGTTCATCGGGCTACAAACCGACTTCCACATATTTACCCAAGCGATGAGCCCGCGAGCGGCAGAAGGCGGCGCGCGTGAGGCTCCGCCCTGGCTGTTCTGGTTCATCCTCCTTTCCACCGGCCTAGTGTTTGTCACGATGGGGTTGATTCAAGGCTTGGCGTATGGCGGCGGCGAAGGAGATGTGCGCGAGGCTTATCCAGGCAAGCTCGCGTCGCTGGATGCGCTGATAACCGGCAGAGTTTTCTCGCGAAATGTCGCACGCGCGGTCTGCACGGGTGCCGCCCTTGGCGGGTGGGCGCTCCTTGCCGAATATGTCGTGTTGCTGCCCTGGGCCGATCGACCGGATACCGGGCAAGGACTAGCTAAACGCTTTTACGAAATTCTTTTCGGACAATACGCGTGGCCGCTGCCGCTTCTGCTCGCGTTCGTCGGCGCGCTCATGGCAACCATCGTCGGGCTGCTGCTCCCGCTCTCTTTTCTCGCGCGCCGCGTTCGTTCACCCCGGGCGTCGCTCGGTTTTTTGTTTGTGTTGTCGCTCATCGCCAGCCTAGATTGTTTTCAGAACAGACCTTTACCTTTTGCCGCCGGAATGCTGGAAGCGCTCGTGCTCACAGGCACACTGCTCGCCGCCTTCTTTGCGTTCGATTTGCTGACCGCGATCATTAGCCTCGCGGCCCCGATCCTAGTTACATATGTGGTTTACGTTGTGTCGCAGCCAGCCGCGGGGTTGCGTCAAACCGGCTTCGTGTCCGTCGGCATCGCCCTCATGATCCTCGCTGTTGAGTTGTACTTTTTTTATCGCGGCCGCGAGTACGCGGAAGATGAAGTGCGCCCGCTCTATGCGCGGCACTTGGCCGAGCGGCTGAGTTTGCAAGCGGAAGTCTCAACCGCGCGCGAGGCGCAAGTTCGCTTGATGCCGCGGGTCTTGCCTGAAGTTTTCGGTGTCCAATTCGCGGCCTCATGCCTTCCGGCGCGGGTGGTCGGCGGAGATTTCTACGATCTGTTCACAATTGACGACAAGCGGATCGGCATCTTTATCGCGGAAGGCGGCGGGCGCGGCTTGGAAGCAGCATTGATCATTGCGTTTGCCAAGGGTTTCTTGATGCCACGGATCGAGCGCGGCTATCGACCGACCGAGATCATCTGTGATTTGCAACATCAGTTAGCCCCGATGCTGGACCAGAACCAGGAGTTGAGCGTCGCCTATGCCGTGCTCGACACATCGGCGCGGATGCTCTCCTATGCGCGCACGGGCAGTTATCCGCAGGTATTGATCAGCGAGAACAGCAACGGCCGGGATGTCCGCCAGCTTTACGCCGAGGAGCGAAAAGCGGAAGCTTCATCGGCGTTCAATTTTGCCTCGAACTGCGAGGTTCGGGAGGCGACTTTGTCGCTGGCAATCGGCGATTCGGTTGTCTTCTTCACCGACGGACTGGCCCAGAGTCTTAATGCCGATTTCAAAACATCGACGGACGAATGGGTGGAGAGCGTTGTTTCCGCGCATGCCGACGGGAAGCGCGGCGAGTCGTTGCAAACAAAACTCACTAAAGCTTTGGAGACGCGGGCCAAGCGCACACGGAAGATCGGCTTGGAAGACGATCTCACCGCCGTCGTCGTGCAGTTTGAAGCAGGCGGAGAGGGAGCAGCAGGATGACCCGCCGGCACTTTCTCGTCGTGTTTGTTCTGGCGGCGTTCGGTTACGTGGCGCTCGCTTTGTTGGCTCCCCGGTTGAATCCTTCGGTGAGGTGGAAGTACAGCCTTGACCGTGAAGCGGCCGTTCGACGAGCGCGCGAGGCGGCGCGGGCGCGCGGCATAGATGCTTCAGGGTGGGAAGCATACGCGACTGCGAGGCACGAAGGGCGGACGGACTATTACCTCGCGCGTCATGCGCGGCGGCCCGAACTGCGTTTGCTCTCTCCGGTTACGACCTCTGTACGACTGGTTGAACCCGGAGGGCAGAAG
>JACCTF010000628.1 GCA_013812565.1 Pyrinomonadaceae bacterium
GGTTGGGCCAGACTAATGAGCGTTTCGGCGAGCAACCTGGTGCCCTCCACGCGACTATCTCGTATGCGCGCTTTCTTCTCCGGCGTCCACCTGCCTTTGGCTACATTCTCACCCCCGAGATGCACCACGGCCGTGTGCCCTTCAAGTTTCGCCGCATCAACTATGATCTTCGCCGGATCCCACTGGACCACACGTGTGCCGTCGCCCTTGCCCGCCGTCGGTACTTCCCCGCGCACAAGGCGAGTCACCTCATGCCCTTCGGCCGTGAGGGATCGAACTAAAGCCGAGCCGATCAACCCAGTTGACCCGGTGACAATGATCTTCACTGATAACGCTCCTTCTATTTAGCCACAGAGACCGGAGAGGCACAGAGATGATGAAAATGAAAACGGGAGAACATGCTGATGCTTGCTTGTTTAATCTTCATACCTCCGTATCTCTAGTGTCTCTGTGGCAAGTCTTCAGAGATTGGCTGTAATGTGCGTAGCTGCAATGCTTGACGTGCGACTTCGCGGTCGCTAAAAGGTAACACCTCGGTGCCGATGATCTGGTAATCTTCGTGCCCCTTGCCTGCGATCAAAACTACATCACCGGTTTTAGCTTCGCCGATTGCAGAGTGGATGGCTTCGCGGCGGTCAAGTATTTTACGATACGGGCGCCTCGTCCGGCTGAGTCCGATCTCTACATCAGCGGCGATAACCGCGGGGTCTTCCGTGCGTGGGTTATCGGAAGTAAGGATCACGACATCGCTGAGTTCGGCAGCGCGTTGGCCCATCGGCGCGCGCTTGGTTCGGTCGCGATCGCCGCCGCAACCGAACACCGTGATCACGCGCGCGCGTGCGACACTGCGCGCTGTTCGCAGCACATTCTCAAGGGCATCGTCCGTGTGCGCATAATCCACGACGACCGCGAACTCCTCGCGGTGCGGAACTAATTCAAAGCGACCGGGAGCGCCCCGGCACGTCTCAATGCCGCGCGCAATCAGATCGAGGTCATAGCCGAGCGCCATCCCAGTAGCAATGGCGGCAAGGATGTTATAAACGTGCGGACGGCCGATCAACGGTGAACGCAGGACACGCTCACCCATTCTGGTTTGCAGACGAAAGCTCGTACCCTGAAGGGAAAACTCGATACCGCGCGCCGCCACATCTGCTTCCCGCACTTCTGCTTCCTGCTCAACGGCATAACGCACCACTTGCGTTTCCGTTTGCCGCAGGTCGCGCGCTAGTTCCCGGCCGCGTGCGTCATCAACGTTGATCACGGATGTGCGCGGGCGCTCGCCGAGGCTTCCGTCGAACAAGCGACGCTTGACAGCGAAATACTCGTCAAGCGTTCCGTGATAATCAAGGTGATCGCGCGTCAGATTGGTGAAGACGGCGACGCTGAAGCTGAGCGCATCGCAGCGGTGCAGCGCAATGGCGTGCGAAGAACACTCCATTACCGCGGCGTGGCACCCCGCTTCCACCGCACGTCGCAAAAAGCGTTGCGTATCTGATGCTTCGGTGGTTGTGTGGCTTGATCTCAGACGCTCGGAGCCGATCCGTTTCTCAACAGTTCCCATCAACGCAACGGGTGTTTCCGCTTTCTCCGCAATTTCTGCCACAAGGTAAGCAGTGGTTGTTTTCCCATTGGTGCCGGTGATACCGACAAGTTCGAGTTCGCGCGACGGATGATGATGAATTTTTGCGGCAGCCAGCGCCAAGGCTCGTCGCGCATCACTTACTTCTAGCCATGAACCAGGAAAATTTGGTGGTTGGATTTGCTCAGAGATGATGCCGATGCTGCCGCGCTCCAATGCTTGGTTCACGTAAAGATTGCCGTCCGTCATGGCACCACGTATCGCTGCGAAAAGCCATCCCGCCGACACCTCACGTGAATCATGAGTTATGTCTTTTACCTCGGCACGCTCATTCCCAATCAACTTTGCGCCAATCTCCTGCGCGACCTCGCCGAGCTTGATCTGTGGCTGCCGATTCACAATATCAGCCATCTCCAAATCACCTGCCCTTCTCATTTCAATCCGATTTCTATGTGTCTGCCAGCGTGACCAGTAAGTTATCACCTATGACAAGCTGCATACTACCGCGTGCAGACCCGAAGGCGCTGCCTTAAGATTTAGGCACTCAAATACCTGGGTTACTAGGGCTGATCTTTCCGGGTATGAATCCAGTATTTTGGAAGCGATCTCCATAAATTCGTGTTCGATAACATACGCGGGTTGTTCAAACTTACCAACACACTATTGCTAAGTGAATAATTAATAATCAATTAGCTTCTGAACAACCCGCTTCCTTACGGTGGAATGAGAATTGCGCTTTCGGAATTAACGATTTGCAAACTCGAAAATACAAGCTCGTTTAATCTGCTGTGCAAGTTTATTGTTTAAACCATTTTAAGGAGCAAAACCTTATGACAAACACAACGAAGTATCTAGTAATCCTCCTCGCGTTCCTTCTGAGCACGTCGTGGTCAAGTATGGCTCAGTCAACAACCGGTTCACTTTCCGGCCTCATTACAGACCAACAACAGGGAGCGCTTCCCAATGTAACGGTGACGACGCGAAATGTTGAGACGAACGTATCACTCACGGTTCAAACAGACGGTGAGGGTCGTTATCGTTTCGGGAGCTTGCCTGTCGGCGCTTACGAATTGACGGTTACAGCAAGCGGATTCGCGAAGCATGTGCAATCAGGCATCACGCTCGCGTTGAACCAGCCAGCGGTCGTCGATGTGACGATGAAGGCGGGAGGCGTTCAAGAAGTTGTTACGGTATCGGAGAATGCCTCGCTGCTGAACACGACCACGGCCGAGGTCGGCACGCGTTTCGACTCACGGCGCATTTCAGAACTGCCGATCACCACCAATCGCAATGTCTATAACATTGCCCTTTCAGCCGCGGGAGTTACTCAATTAGGGTCTGGGCAATCATCGTTTGCAGGCGGCGGTGCGGGCGCCACGTCGGGTGTCAGCTACTCTGCTAATGGCGGACGCGTCCGCTCGAATAATTTCATGGTTGATGGTCAGGATAATAATGAGTTCGGCGTGGCGGGCGCGGCGCAACCGCTTAACAACCCCGACCTTATTCAAGAAGTGCAACTGATTACCAACCAGCTAACCGCAGAGTATGGGCGTAATTCAAGTTCTGTGTTTAACGCGATCACGAAGAGCGGGACGAATGAATTTCACGGCTCTGCCTTCTGGTTTCACAACGACAACAAATTAAATGCTTGCAGCAACCTCAACAAAGGAGCCGGTTTTTGCAGAGAGGCCGGTACGCCCGGGTTCATAAGCGAAGGCGCGCCCTTCCGTGTTGAGAACCAAGTTGGAGGGACGCTGGGTGGCCCTCTCTACTTGCCTCGCTTCGGCGAGGGTGGCCCTGCCTACACTAACGGGCGCGACCGGACGTTCTTCTTCTTCTCGATCCAACGATGGTGGGATCGTCAGCTCGGTTCTGGGTCTACTATTAGGGGCGTTCCAACCGAGGCCGGCCGTCAAATCTTGCAATCGGCAGTGGGCAACCGTCCGCAAATAGCTGCGCTCTTGAGATTCCTTCCCGCAGCGCAAACGCCGATTGGTACGAATGCTACGTTTGGGGCCAATGGTCAAACCTTCACGGTTCCGCTGGGCTCGCTGACAGGTTCGACTTCAGGAACTTATAACGATTGGCAAGTATCAGGGCGTATTGATCACCGCCTGAGCGCCAATAACATACTCACGGCACGTTATCTTTACCAAGATGGTGATCAGGGTGGAGCCGGGCAGGCGACCCCGCCCGGTAATGCTTCGAACACTGTGCAGCGGGCCCAGTCCATGAATTTGTCGCTCGCCAGCGTGCTCTCCCCCACTATGGTGAATGAACTGCGTCTCGGTTATCAACGGCTTGCCACCACGACAAACGCCCAAGACCCTTCCTCAGAATTGATCCCGGCGATTGAGATTTTTGAACTCGGCGTGCAAGAGTTCAACTCAAGTGCGCGACGCACAGGAATCGGCTTGGCCGCCAATCTTCCACAATTCTCGTACAGAAACAGTTACCAACTTCAAGACAACTACTCGATCACGAAGGGTAGTCATGCCATGAAATTTGGCGCGGACATTCAAAGACGACAACTGAAACAGTTCTTCTTCCCCATCTCGCGCGGCAGATTGGCCTACAATACCCTGCAAAACTATGTGGATGATCTCGCTGCTGTCGCAACCATCAACAGGCCATTGCCCGGCGGTATCGATATTTTCTACTACGATTGGCACGACATCGGCTTTTACGGGCAGGATTCGTGGAAGATCAGACCGAACTTTACCTTGACTTATGGGTTGCGCTACGAGACTCCAGGCCAGCCCATCAGGGATTTGGTTGAAGTCAATGAACGCATTGTCCAAGCCGCGGGAGGCAATCAGGGCTTTGCGTTCACCCCTGTTCCCGAGCGCGATAAGAACAACTTCCAACCACGTATTGGATTCAACT
>JACCTF010000631.1 GCA_013812565.1 Pyrinomonadaceae bacterium
CCATGCATGCTGTGTTGCACGGCGGCGTGATCGTGAGCGAAGACACACCGCTCGAAACCGGCGAAGGTGCTCGCCCCGGCGGCTATTGCCAGCACTCTTAACACCTCGCGCCGCTCGAAGTTTTGACCGGCCATCGGCTTCCTCCAGAGATAAGGGTGAGAACAAGTTGGAGCGAGGTTACAACCGACTTTCCTACAGCGTCAATACGCATCGGTGTGACATCATAAGTACTCAAGCAGAAATTCTGCGGTAGAATCTTCGAGCTATGAAAAGACCAACGAAGTTCGTCAAGCCGCTGACAGATGAGCAGCGCCAGCAGCTCAAAGAAATTATGAAATCCGAAGCTCCGCAGCGTAAGCGGATGCGTGCGCACGCGATTCTACTCAGCTCACGTCGTTACTCGATTGACCAGATCGCTGACATTTATCTGGTGGATCGGGATCGTGTCAGCGAGTGGTTGAACTGGTGGGACGAATTCCACTTTGACGGCCTTGATGATGACCCTCGCGGCGGTCGTCCACCAAAGCTGACAGAGAAAGAGCAACAGACAGCCATCGACATCACGCTCACAGAGCCACGCTCACTGCGGCAAGGACTGTCGCAGATCGCCACCAAGATCGGCAAGACGATTAGCCGTGATACCCTCAAACGCCTGCTCGTCGAGGATCACTACGTCTGGAAACGCCTGCGCCGCAGCTTGCGCAGCTTTCGTGACGAGGATGAGTTCCGGGTTGCCCAAGCTGAACTGGCTGAATTACGGGCTCAATCGCTGACCCCGGCGCGCAAGTTCGATCTCTGGTATTTCGATGAAGCCGGGTTCACCCTCCACCCGTGTGTGCCGTATGCGTGGCAGAAAGTCGGCCAGACATTGGAACTAGCTGCAGCACACGGCCCGCGCCAGAACATCCTCGGCTTCTTCAACCTCGATCACGAATTCCGTTCGTTTGCCTTTCAAGGCGCGATTGATACTGACACCGTGATTCATTGTTTCGACCTCTTCAGCGAACGCTTGGAGCGACCAGCACTCGTGACCCTTGATAACGCCCCGATCCATAGGAGTGAAGAGTTTGAAGAACAGATCGAGGGCTGGGAGAAGCAGGGTTTGTATGTCAAGTTCATTCCGCCGTACTGCCCGGAACTCAACCTGATTGAGAACCTGTGGCGCAAGATCAAATATGAATGGTTACCACTCGATGCCTATGAGAACTTCAAGACGATGACCCAGGCGCTCTTTGAAGTCCTCAAAGGTATTGGCTCAAAATACCGCATTACTTTTGCTTAGGTACTTATGTGTGCCAATCTCTTAGAGGGCGTTTTAGAAGCATCATTCATGCGAGCCGCGCGAGCATCAGCCTGATCATCGCGACATAAATCATCATCTCGCTGGTCTCCGGCAGCGCTTCATAGTCCTTGCTCAGACGTCGATGAAAACTCAACCACGCGAACGTGCGCTCGACAACCCAGCGGCGCGGCAAGACCACGAAGCCTTTCGCGTCATCACTCCGCTTGACGATTTCGAGTCGCAACGGATTGCGCGGTCGCCAATTCGCAACCCACTCAACCAGCGCGCCCGCGTACCCGCCGTCGGCCCACATCAGCCGCAGCCGGGTGAACCGATGCTTCAGGCGCTCGATCACGGCACGGGCGCCATCGCGATCCTGCGTGCTGGCGGCGTGGACGACCGCGATCAGCACCATCCCGATCGTATCAACCAGGATGTGCCGCTTGCGCCCCGTAACCTTTTTGCCGGCGTCATACCCGCGCTCTTCGCCGCCGCGCTGCGTCGTCTTGACGCTCTGTGAATCCAAGATCGCCGCCGTCGGCTGCGACGCGCGCCCTTCCGCGACACGCACGAGAGAGCGAAGCCGGTCATGAATGCGCGGCCAAAGGCCGTCGATGCGCCACTGGCGGAAATATCCGTAGGCGGTCTCCCACGGCGGGTAGTCACGCGGCAAGTAGCGCCACGCGATGCCGCCGCGGTCGATGTAGAAGATAGCGTTGAGGACCATTCGCATGTCGGTCGAGCGAGGCCGTCCTCCAGGCTTAGCCGGTGGGATCAGCGGTTTGATAACATCCCACTCTCGGTCGGTCAGGTCGCTTGGGTAGAGTTGGTTGCTCATACCCACATGCTACCAAAGCCGGCCGAGGCCTTCTAAAACGCTCTCTTA
>JACCTF010000557.1 GCA_013812565.1 Pyrinomonadaceae bacterium
ACACGTAGTCGAGGTCTTTCTGCGAGAGAAGCTCTTGATAGCGTGAGAAAGTCTTGCCGCCGGTCTTCTGCGCCGCGGCATCAAGGCGCTTCTGATACACATCGCAAACAGCACCGATCTCAACGTTGTCTGTTTCTTTCATCCCGAGGAGAGCGTTCATATGCGAGTTTGCCATTCCGCCGCACCCGATCACGCCCAGGCGGAGCCGTTCGTTGGAACCCGCGATGGCCGCATAGCTGCGCGCTGTCCAAGTCGCCGCAACACCGGCACTGAGCGCTACGGTTTTAAGGAAAGACCGACGTTCGACAAGGTTTGTCATAAGTATCTGCTCCTTTGAAATGATCACGTAAAGTGTCGGCTTGGATTGTAGAGCCAGGCTACTACAAGGCACCTGCTGAGTTCAGCTCTAATCCCTGTTCATCCTCATACTATGCCTACACGAATGGATAGATCAAAAGGAAGATCAACCAAATGAGGGGCGAGCGCCGCAGCAACTGATTATTGAAATTTCAACGAATGCCCTCAGCGCCGGCAACGTCGTGATGATTGAGCGTGAGTGTCTGACGGAGATGTTCAGCCGAGTCGGCGAACGCGGTTTGCGTGCAAAGGTTGTGGCGGCAATAAAAATAGAAAAGGTGAATCCCTCATCTGAGAAGATTCACCTTTCGTCCCCCTTGTTACCCCTTGCTCTATCCGCCAGAAGTGAGCAGTAACCTCAAGCGCTCCGGCTCTAATCGGTGAGTTCACTAACCAAAGCCGCATCCTCCGGCACTCACTCGCCTAGCGACTTGGTGTGCATCATAATTGCCCCTGCCGCTCGCCGTCTGTACGCTGGCGAACCAAACTTGCCCGCATTCTGCTGATTCTTCAGATGTGCTGGCGTGTACCTCAAACCATTGCTACTTCTTTGTAGGCTCGCCTACCACAATGCCTGCGGATTGCTTACCGCTACTTTTCTCCGTAGCTATTTCCCGCCGATTTTCACCAGGTGCTCGTCCAACCACGCGAGCACCTGCTGGCGCATCTCCGGCGTCTCCTCGTGCCCACAATCAAAGAGTTCGACGCGGCAGTCTTCCTCTCTGCCGTGCCTTCTGTAAAGCGGCAGCAAATGATTGCGCACGCGTTCGACTCCCGCCGGCGGAGTTAAAAGGTCTCTACGACCGTTCAAGCTGAGGTGGGGACGGGGCACAACAAGCTCGTTGATCTGATGAGTTTGAAAGTGTTTGAGCAAGCCGG
Organism: Pyrinomonadaceae bacterium; assembly: GCA_013812565.1. Taxonomy (GTDB): domain Bacteria; phylum Acidobacteriota; class Blastocatellia; order Pyrinomonadales; family Pyrinomonadaceae; genus JACCTF01. Next base: position 1,237 of record JACCTF010000557.1, read on the forward strand.
GCACATAGTAATAGATGCCGTGCCCTTTAAGGTTTTTGATCTTGATCAATTCTTCATAATCTGTCAGACAACACAGATCAATACAAAGCCGGATACGTGGATCAAGCGCCGCCAGCCACCAAGCCTTTGTCGCTCCCATCGAGAGGCCAAATGCACCGACGCGCTTGTGGTCAACCTCCGCGCGGCTCAACAAATAGTTTACCGCCTGGAACTCATCGAACATCATCATGCCCCACAGTACCTGTCCCTTCCAGAGCATCAGCTTGAAAGTATCCATCTCGCCAAGCGAACCGTTGGCAATTCGTTTACGCTCGGAGAAGCACCAACTATCAATCGCGAGCGCGACGATCCCTTTCTCCACACAGACCGGGGCATAGGCGGGCAGAACCTTGCGACCCTTCAGCAGTTCTTCTTTACCGAGTTCATAGGTGCCGCCGTGCGCGTGGATGTACAGCAGTCCTGGAGCGGGCTTCTGCCTCCGGTTGGGGATCAAGAGCACTGCCGGTACCGGCTCTATACCGTTGAGGTCCAGTTCCAGGTGCTCAAGCGTATAGCCATTACCTTTTTCGGTTTGCAACAATCTAGTCTGCCGAGGTTTATGCTGAAACGGCAGGTCGCCTAACAGATTCCACAACTCCCTTCGTCGCTGCTGTTGAAAGCTCGCAAATTTCCGGCGAGACATAGCAGCACCATTCTGTGTTGTCATCGGAAGACTCGCTCCCACGCTCAGCATTGTCGTGGATGATTTCAAAAACTCTCGGCGCGGCAGTTTCGACATAATTATTTCTCCCTGACGTTTTCGTGATGAGCAACTGCACCACACCATTGTGAGCCAATTCTCTGAATACATCTTCTCCTTTAGGTACTTCTAACGCCTGCTATCACACATCAACTTGAATGCTGTTGATCTGCCAGGGGCAGGCGACTTATCAAGCGACGATCTTCCCCGATCTTCTCCAAGGCGACTATTAACGCGCCGACCAGCGGCGCGTCTCCGCGCAGTTCGGTTTCAACCACCTTGGGTGGAAACGGAAGTGTCTCGCCTATCACCTTGCTAATCCGGTTCCTCAACGCCGGCTCGTTCTCTGCGATGCCGCCGCCGAGCACTAACAACTCCGGATCGGTGATAGTGCACAATCCAATCGCAGCCTGTGCCAGATAGTCGCTGGCCCGCTCGACGATCTGCCCGGCTTCGACGTTGCCCATTCGCGCTGCCGCAAAAACATCGGCTGCCGAGAATGCTTTATTGCTGCTGCGTTCATGCTTTGCCGCCCACTCTCTGGCGATGCCGATGCCGGCAGCTGTTAACTCTAAGCAGCCGTTATGACCCCAGTCTTTTCCAATATGTGCAGGCTCTGTGAGGAAGTAGCCGATTTCACCGGCGCAGTGATTGTGGCCGCGCAGCACCTTGCCTTCAATTACGATACCTGCCGAAACGCCTGTACTGATCGTCATATAAACAAGCGACCGGCTTCCCCTCCCCGCGCCATACCGAAACTCTCCGAGGGCCGCCGCTTTGACATCGTTCTCAACGGCAGCCGCTACCCCAAACCGTTGTTCGAGCATGTTTGCCAAAGAGACCTGCTCCCAACCTTGCAAGTTGGCAGCAGACACGACAATCCCCTGCCTAGCATCTGTGATACCGGGAGCCGTGCAGCCAACGCTCACGAGCGACTCCCGACTGAGTTCAATTTCATTCAGACACAGATCAACTTCGGCTAAGATGAAATCAACCACGGCGTCCGGGCCAGCCGTCGCCGGAGTCGCGGCGCTCCTGCGCGCGATGAGACGTTCGGGATTGTCCACATCAGCTAAGGCGCACCTGAGATTAGTGCCGCCAATATCGACCGCCGCCACAAGCATCTTCATCCTCTGCTTCCCACCTTCAGGCATCTGCATGTCCGCGAGGTTGGTTTATATACAGCTCAACTTCTTTTTACAACAGAAGAAGCATTGCCTCTGCTGTATGATCAAAGGAGTTGACGTCGACAACACAGACGGCAGATGATTCGCCTGTGATTAAACAAACTTGCCGCTCGGACAACTGAGGGCGAACGCCTGAATAGCAACCTTGATTTTTAGAATTCACGCTTCAGCTTGTTGGTGTATTTAGAACGCCCACCCGAAGGCTGAACTTTAAACGCTTGCGCATGATATTAAAGGATGATTGACAAAGGGCTAGTGAAATTTAGCTTGACGGCTTTTGTTACGCTCTTAGTCGTAGTTGATCCGCCCGGTATGGTGCCGATTGTCGTCTCGCTCACCGAAGGGGCGGATGCTGCGAGTTGGCGGGCGATCATGAACTGGGCAGTTACCTGTACTACAACTCCCTCATCAACCGCTACCGTTTGACGGTCGTTGCTTTCTAAAAGCAGACGTTGAACGTGAGCAAATGCGTTTCTACTTTTCTACGCGGGGCAAGAACTTTTACGGTTTCCCGAATCTAATTTTAAGACTGAGATTAATGGGCAACGGACAGAATGGTGCAGGCAACTAGTGTTTTCGGCGCAACCGCTATGATTAATTTGCTTTAGTTCGGATGCTCACTTTAAGCAACCACAATAGCAAAACAGGCATCTACAATCTTTCTTTTTACCGTGAGGCGTAAGGCACACTTGACGAATCGCAACAAGATGTGCAAAATGAGCAACGCATTAAACATCTGCCGCGTCGTAATCTTCAAGTCTCGGTATTTGGTGTCTTAAAAAATTATAGCGAGCTTTTAAAGTCAGGCAACGATGAACTGGTGAATTCATCTAAAGCTGGCACGTCTAAAGTTGAGCACTCAGTGGGGGAAGACAAGAGGACTGAGTGTTGAAGTTTGGGCGTTCGAGGTAATGAGCGTTCGAAGATGGCAGCAGAATGTAAGTTAGGATAGCAGTAGCGGTCTTTGACAATCG
>JACCTF010000581.1 GCA_013812565.1 Pyrinomonadaceae bacterium
ATCAAATCCCTAATGGGCTGCCGTTTATCAACGGTACGTTCAAGAAGAAGGGACTGCAGTCGATCGTCAACTACTGCCACTTGCGGCTGGGCCATGAGGTCACGGTCAAGATGCTGGACGATCTAAAGACGCTCGGGTTCCTCTACGCGACCAAAGCTGGCATCTCGATTGGAATCGACGATCTGGTTACGCCGGACGCGAAGCGCGAACTTGTCGGGCGCGCCGATGCCGATGTGATCGAAGTCGAGAAGCAGTATCGCGACGGCGTTATCACAAACGGCGAACGCTACAACAAAGTGATCGCGATCTGGTCTGAGGTGACGGACAAGGTCGCGAAGGAGATGTTCAAAGCGATGGACGAGCGCGAGAAAGCCACGGGTGAGTTGAATCCGATTCTCGTGATGTCCGATTCGGGGGCGCGCGGCACGGCACAGCAGATTCGGCAGCTTGCCGGTATGCGCGGCTTGATGGCGAAGCCTTCAGGCGAAATCATCGAGACGCCGATCCGCTCGAATTTCCGCGAAGGCTTAAATGTGCTGCAATACTTCATCTCGACCCACGGCGCGCGTAAAGGGTTGGCAGACACGGCGCTCAAGACCGCCGACTCTGGATACCTCACGCGCCGCCTGGTCGACGTGGCGCAGGACGTGATCATCTCCGAGGGAGATTGCGGGACCCTCAAGGGTATCTCTTCGACGGCGATTATTGAGGGCGGCGAAGAGATTGAATCTCTGCGCGACCGCATCGTCGGCCGCACGGCACTTGAAGAAGTGATTGATCCAGTGGAAGGCCGTGTCATCGTTGAAGCCAATCAGGAAATCAACGAAGACTTGGCGGCGGAGATTCAGCGTTCGGGCGTTCAGCGCGTGCGCATCCGCTCGGTGCTTACATGCGAATCAAGACGCGGCGTGTGCATCAAGTGCTACGGACGCAACCTTGCAAGCGGTAAACCGGTGGACATCGGCGAAGCGGTCGGCGTAATCGCCGCGCAATCTATCGGCGAGCCAGGCACACAGTTGACGATGCGTACGTTCCACATCGGTGGCACTGCGCGTTTAGAGGAATCATCCAAGCATGAGGCCCGCATGGACGGTACGATCCGGTACCTCGAATTGCAGACGGTGAAAAACCGACAGGGCGAGCGCATTGCGATGAACCGCAACGGAGCGGTCACGATTCTGGACGAGCGTGGACGCGAAGTGGCACGTTACCAGATAGTCTACGGTGCGCACATTCATGTTGAGGATGGTCAACGCGTACGTGAGGAGCAAATGCTTGCCACGTGGGATCCATACACCTTTGCAATCTTGACAGAGGTCGCCGGGCGTGTTGCCTTCAAGGATTTGAAGGAAGGCGTTACGGTTGACGAAGAAGTGGATGAAGTGACGGGTCAATCACGCCTCGTCGTGAAAGACTCACCGGACGAAAAGCGCCAGCCGCGTTTAGAGATCAGAAGCGGTAGTAAGGTGCTGAAAACTTACCAGATGCCGGTGCGTGCTAACCTTATGGTGCGGGACGGCGACGAGGTTGAGCCGGGCGACGTCATCGCGAAGATTCCGCGCGAGACAACTAAAACCAAAGACATCACAGGCGGTCTGCCGCGCGTCGTTGAGCTCTTCGAAGCGCGCAAGCCGCGTGAGACGGCGATCATGTCCGAGATTGATGGAATTATTAAGCTCGGCGCGATTGTGAAAGGCAAACGGAAAATAATCGTTGTTGGCGACGACGCAGAGGAGCGCGAGTACGACATTCCACGCGGCACGCACATCAACGTGCAAGAAGGCGACCGCGTTCGCGCGGGCGAAGCTTTGATGGATGGTCCCTTGAATCCGCACGATATTCTGCGGGTGCTTGGAATGAACCGTTTGCAGGAGTATCTAACGAACGAAACGCAAGAGGTCTATCGTCTACAGGGCGTGAACATCAACGACAAGCACATCGAGGTGATTGTGCGCCAGATGTTACGTTGGGTGAAAATTCGGGAAGTCGGGGACACGGAATTTCTGTTGGACGAACAGGTGGACCGCTTCCGCTTTGCGGATGAGAACCAGCGCGTGCGTGAGTTAGATGGCGAGCAAGCACAAGCCGAACCGCTATTGCTTGGCATCACGAAAGCTTCATTGTCAACTGACTCGTTCATCTCGGCGGCATCATTCCAGGAAACGACCCGCGTGCTGACCGAGGCCGCAATCTCGGGGCGTGTGGATCACCTGCGCGGCCTTAAAGAGAACGTTATCATGGGCCGGTTGATCCCTGCTGGAACGGGTATGGAGTTTTATCGCAACGTGGATATCGAACGGGACGCCACAGTCGGTCATACGCGAGTCGAGGAGGAGATTGAAGACCTGCCGGTGCCGATTGTCGAAAACGACAATCTGTCCGGAGTAATCTCACGCGCGGCAATTTCAGCCGGAGAAGATGTCGAAGCAGGATAGAGGTATAAACTATCCTGCACTGCTTTCTTTATGATCAGGGGCGCTTACTCACACAGGGAGCGTCCCTGATGCTTTGTATAATCAGGGAAACTTTGACTGATCTAGCAATCAGATGGAATCTTTTGTACAAAAGATTCCATCTTGAAGGTATACATCTTTGTAACTATCTTCGACAAAGGTTGCGACAAGGAAGACGGTGGTTAAAGTCGCTTCGCTGCGCTTGACAGATTCAATTCCCATCCGTATAGTGCCCCGTTTGGACTCAAGTGTCCGACCATTAAT
>JACCTF010000587.1 GCA_013812565.1 Pyrinomonadaceae bacterium
AAGCCAAGAAGGTTCAACTCCTCGTCAGTGGACAACCCCTTCGCGTCGAGGAGTCAGGGGATTACTTGAAATTCACTGTAGCGTCGATTTTAGATCACGAAGTGGTAGCGATTGACTTATTCTAACAGGCCCTAAAGTCGTCAATCGAATCTCAAAACAACAGTCTGATGTGGATATTTCACAGATTCTCTACTCTGTGTCCTAATTTAGGGAACGCAGCTATGAACATGCGACTCGCGATCTGTTCCCGGATCTGTATGTTCCCGGCGATGGTATTCGCACAGCAAGTTACCAACACGCCACCTGACTACCGCCTTCCCGGCAAGATCGTGCTTGCCGGCTTCTTCCATGAGGACTGGGGCCTCACGAACTGAGATAGTCGCAGATGCGCGGGTCCGTAAGCCGGATGCCGCATGTACAGGAACCATATGAAACACTTACGACGCTCCTTGCTCGCCCTACTCGGATTATTTGCTTTGACTTGTGTGGCGAACACCATCGCTGCATACCACCAACGTTCGACGGGCAGCGGCCAGAGTTTCAAAGGGCCGATCGGTCTTCAGCTTTACAGCTTGCGCGAGCAGTTCGCGAATGATGTCCCGGCGACGCTCGACCAGGTCCGCGGCTTTGGCATTGAGTACGTTGAGTTGGCCGGCACTTACAAGCTCCCGCCGGAGAAATTCAAAGCACAACTTGACGCCAGGGGGCTGAAGCCGATCAGCGGCCATTTCCCGTTTGAGCGGTTGCGCGACCAGGTCGAAGATGTCGCGCGCGAGGCGAAAACGCTCGGCCTCCAATATGTCGGCTGCGCGTGGATCCCGCATAAGGCTTCGTTCGACGAAAAGACCTGCCGCGAGGCGAGCGCGGTCTTCAATCGTGCCGGTGAGGCGCTCGCCAAACATAACCTGAAGTTCTTTTACCACCCACACGGCTACGAATTTCAGCCGCACGGCAAGGGCACCTTGTTCGACCTGATGATGGCCGAGACAAAACCTGAATTTGTTCGCTACGAGATGGACGTTTTTTGGGTTGTTCACCCCGGCCAGGACCCCGTCAAGCTGCTCGAAAGATACGGCGGCCGCTTCGAGTTAATGCATGTCAAAGACATGAAGAAGGGCACTCCTACCGGACTGCTCACCGGGCGTTCGGATGTGACGAACGACGTGGCGCTCGGCACTGGCCGGATGGATTGGCCCGCCATTTTAAAAGCCGCCCAAAAGGCCGGCGTGAAATGGTATTTCATCGAAGATGAATCGCCGACCTCGGCGGAACAAATTCCGCAAAGTTTGGGCTATCTGAAGCGAGTAGGGTTCTAAGCCGCGCGGCGGACCGTTAACGACAAACGCTTGTATCCGGAGGCTGCTTTAGTACTGACATGAAACTTTTCACTCCAACGTTCCTGATCCTTTTGAGCTTTGGCATTCTCCTCCAAGCCGGGTTCGTCTCTTCCCAGGACTCAGCACTCGGACTGTTCGAAGCGCACCGCGACATCGGCGCCGCCCGCCAGCCCGGCTCGGTCGAATACGACGCCGCAGGGAAGAGTTACCTCGTCGCCGGCGGCGGGGAGAACATGTGGTCGACCAACGACGAGTTTCACTTTGTCTGGAAACGTATATCGGGCGACGTCTCGCTCGCCGCCGACATTCGTTGGATCGGTTCCGGCGGCAACCCGCATCGCAAGGCGTGTCTCCTCATCCGCCAGAGTCTGGATCCTGACTCCGCCTACGCCGACGCCGTCGTTCACGGCGATGGCCTCACTTCGCTTCAATACCGGGAGGTGCGCGGCGGCCCGACGCGCGAGATTCAATCGGGCGTTGCCGCGCCGCGGAGGATTCGCATCGAGAAAGAAGGCGACTACGTTTTTATGTCAGTTGCCCGCGAGGGTGAAGCACTCCATGCTGCCGGCGGCTCGTTCAAGATCAAACTGAGCGAGCCGTTCTTCGTCGGGCTCGGCGTCTCGGCTCACGACAACAACAAGCTGGAGAAGGCCGTTTTCTCGAACGTTGAGATCATGAGCGGAAAGTCGAAAGCCGCTGGCAACGATGGCAAGCCGACGCTGGAAAGCACGCTGGAAACAATTGCGATCGCTTCCAAAGACCGGCGCGTGGTCTATCACGCGCGCGACCACTTCGAAGCTCCAAACTGGTCGCGCGACGGGAAACACTTTCTGTTCAACCGCGGCGGTCGCATGTACAAGCTGCCGGTCGCCGGCGGCGAACCTCAGTTGCTCGACACCGGATTCGCCACGCGCTGCAACAACGACCACGGCCTCTCGCCTGACGGCACGCAACTGGTCATCAGCGATCAGTCCCAGGAACGCAAATCGCTCATCTATGTTCTGCCGGCGGGCGGTGGAACGCCGCGTCGTGTCACCCGCCTCGGCCCATCCTACTGGCACGGTTGGTCGCCGGATGGCAAGACCCTAGCCTACTGCGGCGAACGCGGCGGCGAGTTTGACATCTACACGATCCCGGCGGACGGCGGCGAAGAGAGACGATTGACGACGGCAACAGGTTTGGACGACGGGCCTGATTATTCGCCCGACGGCCAATACATCTACTTCAACTCGGAGCGGACGGGAAGGATGCAAATCTGGCGAGTGAAAACTGACGGCAGCGATCAGCAGCAGGTCACTTCCGATGAGTACAACAACTGGTTTCCGCATCCTTCACCGGACGGCAAATGGATAGCTTTTCTTTCGTACGAAAAAGATGTGAAGGGGCACCCGGCGAACAAGGACGTGATGCTCCGGCTGATACCGGCGGGCGGGGGCGAGATTCAAGTGCTCGCCAAACTCTTCGGCGGACAGGGGACGATCAACGTCCCGTCATGGTCGCCCGATAGCCGCAATTTGGCCTTCGTGAGCTATCGGCTGATTGATTAGTAGGATGTGTTTTGGAGAGGATAAAAGCACTCAAGGGCGCAGGGTATATACCCTGCGCCCTTGAGTCTTACATTTTGATGGCCTCTATCTGCGGTCATCACGGTTGTCATCATCTTCGTCGTTGTTGCGCCCCCTGAAACCCTCTAAGTTCGGATAGTTGTCGAACACATACACGTCCTTCAGCACCACGCGCCCTCTTGACTGATCCGAGATGCCGGCGGCAAAACTGCCGCTGACTTCGGTGCGGAACACCGC
>JACCTF010000606.1 GCA_013812565.1 Pyrinomonadaceae bacterium
AGCACGAAAGCACACGGTGAGTTTCTTGGAGAAGTTCGGGTACTGTTGGAGCGATGGAAGAATTCATCCTTTATCCCAGACTTCTTGAAGACTCAAAATCCATATCTTGGTGTGCCAGTCATATAGCGCGGTAAACACGCCCTAGCCACAACACCTAACTTGGGTGAGCGCCTGACGCAAATCACGCTGAGCGAATGGAGGCTCGCGCCGCTTTGCAAGTCTATATATCAGTTTATGTGCTCGGGAAATCTGGATAGAAATATGCCACAGCACACGACATTTTCGCGAGGGAAATGAACCCTTATGATTGCAGCAACCACACGCTCGCTGCTATGCTCCTCGCTTCTGCTTCTTCCGGGCTGTGCAGGCGAAATGCTCCAAGGTTCGACCGGCGTCCGGGCGCAGAGCGTGAGCAACGTTGCGGATGAACGCAAGGGCGAGAGCCGACGTATGGTCGAAGAACAACTCCGGGCACGGTATTGTTAACTTAAAGGCTTTTTAACGAAAATGGCCGCAATAAGTGGGACCAGTGATACTCATGCCACCTATATAGTGTATAGAGAAATGGCAAATTTTGTTTAAGTTGACCATACCCTCGGGCGAGACCGAAAGCAGGCGCGTGCGGGTCGCGCAGTCGTCACTCGTCGTGCTGTTCGTTCGGGTCGATCTCCGCGTCGTGCTTCGTGCGATGAACCGTGCCGTCCTGGTGGTCGGGCGGCGTGTACACCGTGTAGAGCTTCATCGCACGCTCGCCTTTGGTGATGAAGTTGTGTTTCATCCCGGCAGGCACGACGACAACGCTGCCCGGTTTGACTTGGCTGCGTTTGCCGTCAAGCACTGCATCGCCTTCGCCCTCGACGAAGGTCAGAATCTGGTCAATGCCTTCGTGCGTTTCCTCGCCGATGTCCTCGCCCGGCGGGACGCTCATCACGACCAACTGTGAACGCTTCGTCGTGAATAGCACCCTGCGGAAGTTGTCGTTCTCGCGCGTCGTCTGGTGGATGTCCGTCGTGTAAGTTTTCTCTGCCATCTTGTTCCTTCTTTCTTATTCCTTCTCCGGGTCGAGTTGTTACTTCAATTCCAAGCGCGCAGAGCGCGGTTACTTTCGTTGCTTGTCGGGCGGCACGTCCGCGTGCGGTGCGGTGTCCTGGTCTTCGCGCCCCTCGCCCGTATCCTTGAAGTCGGTTGCGCCGACTACATCTCGGTCGTTCGGATCGGGTTGCGATTCGTCACCGCGCCGCATTTGCTGGGCGATCTGCGTCGGATCATCATAGATGGATGCCGCGCCGAGTTCGTCCGCCGAGTAGCCGTCGCGCTCCGTGTCGGTCGAGTCTTTGTCGAGCGATTGTTTTTGTGTCTTAGGTTCTTGTGCCATGACTTCTGTCCTTTTGTCGGTATTAGTTTTTGCTTTGTCTCTCTTTGAACACGCGCTCGCCACCCGACTCGCCGAGCGGTTGATTCGTCGGAATCGCGGCTGGTGCCGAAGGCGAAACGTGGTCGGGCGTGCGCGAGTCGCCGCCGAAGTGTTGCGACGATTCGTCGCCGAAAAACTCGCTCTCAGACTTTCGCACGTCGCCGCTTACTTCTGGCGTCTCTTCCTAATCAGCTTCGTCGCGGTGTTGCAGCACGCTGCGCTCGTCGCCCATCTGCTGCCCGCACCGCCGTTCCGGAATGCCGACTTCGTGTTGATCTCTTTGTTTATCCATCAACTACAATCTCCTTGCTTGGCCTCATTGACGCGCGGCTAGGAATCACGCGCCAAACGATGCGGTTAATCCTTGCCAATGCTTATATCTTTTTCAGCGGCGGCGGCGCTCGCCTTCGTCTCCACCTTCGTCGGCGCAGTCGTTTCAGCGCGACCGAGCTTGCGCCCGAGTTTCTCTTCAAGCGAGCGGACGTTGCTTGTCAGCTTGCCGGTTGCGCCCTCTTCGTCTTCAATCTTGATCGTCGTAATCACATGCGGTGACATCTCGCGCGCTCTCTGATGGCAGCGCTTGATGAGCGGCATCACTTCATCCCAGGCGCCCTCGATGCACGTCGCTGTCGGCGTTAACTGGTAGGGCAAGCCTGACTCATCAACGATCTTGAGCACTTCGGCGAGTTCGTCGCTTGCGTGCGCGTCGCCGCCGAGCGGTGTGATGCTTAGTTCGATTAACATTTCAATGTCCTCTCTGACTTCGAATAGTGGTTAGTGTTATTACTTTGTTGTTAGGCTTCGCCGTATTAGCGCGACGGTCCCGGGCGGCACGATCTCGACCCGAATGGCGACTTCCGCGTCATGCGCGTTGATGCGAATGTTTCTGGCATTTGCTGCCGCCGCTTTGCCGATGGCGGCGGGTAGTTGCGTGAGCAGTCCGGGGATGAAGTCGCGCAGTGCCAGGAGCGTTTTGCTCAACTCGCCTGCGGCGGTTTGGTCGGTCGTGCGCAGGTTGGTGAGAAACTCGAAGCCGGAGGCGGTCGTGAGAAGCGCGCCGTAGAAGCCGCGCACGGCGCGGAAGGGGCGCGAGAGTTGGTCGCTGCCTAAGTCGATGCGGCGCGCGACGATGCCCGGAACCGTTCCGGCAAAACCCATTACGGCGTTCGCTTCTCTTGTTGCCAATTGAACCAATTCGGCGTCAACCCGTTTGCCGCCGAAGTCAGCATCAATCGCCGTGCGCACCGTCGAAGGCTTGCCGATGGCGAGCGTGTTCGTGTCGAGCACGGCGATGGCGATTTCGGGTTCGCGCAGATCGAACAAGCCGAACACCTTGATGTTCGGTTCAAGTCGCACGCTGTAAACCCTCTTTCCTTTGTAACGCTGCTCGCGCTCACGCGCGACGCTCTGGGT
>JACCTF010000646.1 GCA_013812565.1 Pyrinomonadaceae bacterium
TGAGGCGCACGCGTAAGGTTGGCGTGATGATTTCCTGCACCCGTAGCCGCCGGTATAGGTCGTCGCGGAAGCGCCCCTCGCGCCCCTCGCGTAAGAGGTCTTTGTTGGTGGCGGCGACGAAGCGCACATCGACCTTGTGCTCCTTGGACGTGCCGAGCGGCGTGACGACCCGCTCCTGCAACACCCGCAGCAGTTTGCCTTGTAACGGCAGCGGCACGTCGCCGACCTCATCAAGGAACAGCGTGCCTCCGGCGGCGGCCCGTACCGCACCGAGTTCGTCCCTGTGCGCGCCGGTAAAAGCTCCGCGGACGTGGCCCATCAGTTGGCTATCGAAAATAGTTTCCGTTAGCGCGTTGCAGTTGACGGTGATGAACGGCTTGTTGGCGCGGGGGCTGTTCTGGTGGATGGCGCGTGCGACTAACTCCTTACCAGTTCCGGTCTCACCGAGGATCAGCACCGTTGAGTTGAGCGGAGCGATCTTTTGGATGGCACCGGCGAGCCTCTTCATTGGGGCAGAGTTGCCGACTAGATCGCTCTTGTAATTGCTTGAGCAGTCTTCATCGCCGGTATCGCACGTGCTCAGACACCGTGTTCCGTGTTGTTGTCTTCGCGCAAACTCCTCCACCCTTAGGACAGCTTTGTGCCCGGCCATCTCAAGCCAGTGCCCCTCATCGGCATTCGGCCTGCGCGCTAGAGTTATCGTCAGTTGCGCCTGCCTGCTCGCCGCCGTGACGACGATCTCGCAGCCTAGTGCGTCCGATGCACTCACCTCAGTACGCTCAATAGAGGTAGTCCCGGTGGCTACTTCGCATTCGATCCGCCGGATAATATGACCACGCCGCGTAACGAAGTCGGCGAGCAGATGCAGCGCCGCTTCTTCAGACGCTGCCTGTTCGATAGCCATCAAGCTGCTGTCTGTTCGCGATGTTCGTGCATTGACATGATGGAGCGGGTAGATGCCACTATCGCTGTAGGACTCTTTCTGTGCGTTCATTTCGGTGACAGTGTTCTCTTCTTTTTCTTTTGTTCGCGAGCGCGACTTGATCTCACGTACGCTAAGTTGTTTACATGGGGTTGGAGCAGGGCATGAGTGGCGGAGTGCTCACCCACCGATCCTGAGTGACTTTCGCGCCCCCGCATGGGCTTCCTACTGTCGGCAAACGGGCGCGCGAACAGAGTGTCGTCTCTATACACTCTTGTCCGATTGACATTTAAATATCAGTCGCATGTGCGGATAGCTGTTAAGAATTTGATTGCTGACAGATGAGTTTTTCATAGCCGCCCGCATCGCGTGTGCTCATACCAGGAGTCAAGTACAAGCGGCTGATCAACTCGTGACTTCTCTCCTTACCGAGTAACAAGAGGAGATATGCCGGAGGCACTTGCAAGCCTTCCGCCAACCGCAACGCTGTCTCCAGCTCCAAGTTTGTTTTCACTGATGAAAGGATCTTCGATAGCATTCCCTGGTCGAAGTTGTTCAGCCTGGCGAACTCAATCGGCTTCATGTCCAGTTCCGCTAATCGCCTGGTTACGAAGCAGGCTAGCGCACTGGCTGACATTCTTTTCACATTAGTTAAAGACATAACGATTCTACAGCTGGCGCTTAAAGTGGATAAGCACAGTCCGTGAGAGCCACTGACAGCCTGGCGAAGACGCAGACTGATCACGAAATCACTCGCGGCACGCGCCTACTTGTTGCCTCTGTATATAATGACTGTTTAGTCTTCTATCAACTACCACCTGCAGCGAAAAATCTACAATTTTTGTCTGCACGGACAAGTAGTCGAATCTCCGCTCTGAGTACAGACGGAACTTTGCGACATACTTGACCTTTGCGAACGGACCGATGTTTTGGTAAGCGCGGGGTCTCTGGGGGGATAGCAGGGTGAAAATTTAGCGGAACCCGTGTGACATCCTGCCACAACAAACGTGAGGCGGGGTCAAGGAATCTTCGTTGTTAAAATGTAAATGTTACAGCTACGGGCTACAACGTAGCATTATCGAAGAAAACTTCTTCTTGGCTCGGACTTGCTGCAGTAGCCTTCGCACGATCTTCGAATGCGGGTTCTCCCGCTGTAATTTCGAGAGTTCGCACTCAGCATTCTCATGCAGGCCCTCTTTGGCATACAACACGCC
>JACCTF010000629.1 GCA_013812565.1 Pyrinomonadaceae bacterium
GGCACCTTCCACACAATCTCGCCCCTGTTTAGGTCAACAGCATTCAGAGTTCCCCACGGCGGCTGTTGGCAAGGCCAAAAGTTTTGATCCCAGAAACGCGCATACTCTCCCGACTTGCTCGCGCGGCGGTAAGCGGCGGGTGAACCATCCGGCTGCGCTTTCATCAAGCCGATAGCGCCGATCTCGTTCACGTTTACATAGAGGTAGCCGGTTGCCGGATCAAAGGAAGCACCCGACCACGTCGCCCCGCCGAGAGTTCCGGGAAACCACAGTGTCAGACGGTTGCCGGGCGGTGTATAGAGACCTCCACTGACAGCCTGCTCGAACAACTCCCGACAATACTTATTTGATTCCGGCGTGACCGTGCTGATCTCTTCGCGTGTAAGGGGACGGTGTCTGACAAGCGGCGGAGGCTTGAGCGGAAAGACTTGCGTCGGCCAGGTCGCTTCTCCCGGAACTTCGCTCTGCGGCACAGCCCGCTCTTCAACCGGAAACAGCGGACGGCCGGTGAGCCGGTCAAGCACAAACACCAACCCCATTTTTGTCACCTGGACGACGGCGGGCGTCTGACGATTGTTGTGGCGCACTGTCACCAGATTCGGTTGCGCCGGAGGATCGTAGTCCCAGATGTCATGATGAACCATTTGGTAATGCCAGATGCGCTTGCCCGTTTTGGCATCCAGAGCGACCAGCGAATTAGCGAACAGATTCTGCCCTTTGCGGTCGCCGCCGTAGAAGTCATAGGCCGGTGAGCCGACGGGGAGAAAGATCATGCCGCGCTCTGTGTCAACGCTCATGATCGACCACACGTTCGCGCCCGTGCGGTCCTTCCACGAATCCATCTTCCACGTTTCATGACCAAACTCGCCCGGACGCGGGATTGTGTGAAACCTCCAAATGAGCTTGCCTGTTCGCACATCGAAAGCGCGGACATCCCCGCTCGGTCCCTTCGAGGGATATTCGGGAACGGCGGCTCCGACAATCACAAGATCTCGATAGATAGCCGGAGGCGAAGTCACCGCATAGATGGCGGACGGCCCCCGATCAGCAATACCTTCACGGAGATTAACCGATCCACCTTCGCCGAACTCAAGGCACGGCTTACCCGTTTCGGCGTCAAGCTGGATCAGCCGACCATCCAGAGTTCCAAAGAGGATGCGCTTGGTTGTGATCTTCCCGCCTCTCGAACGTCCTTCCCAGTAGGCCACGCCGCGATGCGCCCGATACTGACGTTCACCACTTTGGTTAGCCTGCGGATCAAACTTCCAGATTTCACTTCCCGTCTCCGCGTCAAGCGCAATGACGCGGCTGGAGGGAGTCGAAAGATACATCACTCCATCAACAACGAGCGGGGTGCTCTCAAAAGGAGAAGATACCTGCTGCGGTGCATAGTTTGTGCCTTGGCCCCACTCACCTGTGTGATATAACCAAGCCTTCTTCAATCCCGTCACATTCGCACGGGTGATCTGTTTCAGAGGAGAGAACCTGGTGCCGCCCGCGTCGCCTCCATAGGAGCGCCACTCCTGACGCAGCGCTTGAGCCGAAGAAGTCCCAATCAGCAGATTGAGAACTAACAAAACCAACACCAGACATTTGATTAGTAGCTGCTTTACAGAATCATGCATTACTGAAATAGCCACCGAACCACAGAAGCACGGAGATAAACCTGATGATAAAAAAGATGCTTTGATTTCTGATGTTTCGCGTGCTCTCCGGTCTTTGTGGCTCTGTGCCTCTGTGGCTAAGTTCTTCATGTGTCCCAATCCTATGAGTTTCGATTTAGATTTACTTTCCTTCTGCACTCGTAACTATCCATCTCCCATTGAGCATGACGCGCTTGACGCGGCGCATAGCACCGATGTTTTTAAGCGGGTCGCCTTCAACGAGCACGATGTCTGCGAGTTTGCCCGTCTCAATGCTGCCGAGCCGTTCGGCGATGCGAAAGAAACGCGCGTTCTCCATTGTGCCCGCGACAATCGCTTGCATCGGCGTCAGACCACTCTCGACGAGCAGTTCAAGTTCACGTTGGTATGCCCAGCCGCGTTCGGCGTGCGGCACTGCCGAGTGAGAGCCGACAACGATTCGTGCACCCCTGCGTCGTGCGCGGCCGACAAAGTCGAGCATCTTCTTAAAGCCGAGCACATGCATCTCGGTCGTCTGCTTGTCATCGGCTCGCCGCTCAAAGACGGCAAGCGTCGGCGAGATGAACGTTCCACGCTCAACGAGTAAATCAAACAACGTGCGGGCACGCGGTGAATCAAGATCAACCCCGCTCCACACCCGATAGCGTCCTTCACGTCGCGCATTGTTGTCGGCCAGCACGGCCTGGCGATATTTCTCAGCCTCTCGCCAGGACAAAAGGGCTGTGCCGAATGATGTGACATGCTCGACGCCATCTACCCCGGCGCGGATCGCATCTGCGGCGTTGACGATCTCAAGGTGTGAAGTGACGGGAAGACCGCGCGCATGTGCGGTTTCAACAACGACCTTGATCAAGCCGAGCGGCAGACGGAAATAGACTTTGAACGCAGATGCCCCTTCGTCTGCGAAGCGTTTGACCGCCGAGCGCGCTTCTTCCGCATCCCGCACGATAATGGAATCTTGCGGGAAGGCGGGCGGCGGCGAATCGAAATGAGGACCCGTCAAGAACAGGCGAGGGATTGGAGCGGCCGCTTTGCGCGCCGCCTCATACTCCTCACTCCACTGGCCTGGATCACGCACCGAGGTCACACCGTGTGTGAGAAAAACCGCCGGCAGTGATTCATCGCCGTCGATATGAAAATGAGCGTCGATTAAGCCCGGCAGCAGTGTGAGTCCTTTGGCATCGACCACTTCCGCGTCGGTCGGCAGACGCACAGATGATCTCCGCCCGACTGCCACGATGCGCTCGCCGCTTACGATGACAACCGAATCAGGCAGGGCTGCGCCGCCACGCCCATCAATCAGCGTCGCCCCCACAATGGCAACGGGACGATGGCCGTCCGGCCGCGCCACACTATTAACCTCGCGGATCGACGGAGCCTGCTGAGCTTCGCGTTTGCTTAGTTGTGTCGCCCCCTCATACGGGGAAGCGAAGCTCAAAGCGATTAAGCACGCCGCCATTAGGGGAAGCGTGATCGGTTTCCGACATTTGAGCTTCAAGCGTTGTCTGAAATCATTCGGCTTGTTCAGCCGCTGGCGCTTTGCTAAGCAATCTCTTTTTTTGTTCAATTTGCTCTCGATCAAGTTCGCGTGTGCTCCGGCTTCCATTTACAAACCACCCGTGCGCCTTGTTGCCGCCCGTCCTGGTGGTTTCAGTTCTGCGAGCAAAGATTGAGCGAGTTCGTTCTGCGAATCCATCTTCAATGCATGTTGAAGGGCAAGGCGCGCTTCTTCTTTTCGCCCGAGCCACTTAAGACCCGCTCCGGCCAGAGCGAAGCGAATCGCTCCTTCCGGTGGAGACGGCTCTGCCTCAAGCATTCGATCTTCGTCGTTAAGCGTCGCCAGCCGTTGGTAGAGCGCACGCGCTTCCTCGCGTCGGCCAACACGCTCAAGCGCGACGGCCTTGTAGTAGTAATGGTCCGACCACGGCTCGCTCGGCTGTGTCGGTGAATTGAGCGGCTCGCTCGCGGCTCGCTGCCACAGCTTCTCTGCCGCTTCGCGCATGCCTGCCAGCTCGAATTCACGCGCTGCGGCCACGTACTCTCTTGCTTGCGATTGCATTGAAGTGGCTCCGGCTCCAAGGTTCTTCGGAAACTCCGTCGCTCTAATGAACTCGCTCGCTGCCTCGACGTGCCGATTAGCCTTTTGGTGCCCGCGTGCCAGTCCAAGATGTGCGCGGCGATAGATTGAGAGGGCGGTAAACTCTCCTTCGCCGGAGGTGAAGTTCGTGCGCTCAAGCAATGCCGCTGCATCGGCAAATCGCTCGGCATCCGTATAAGCTGCCGCGAGCGACTGCACATAAGCTGAGCGTGAGCGAACCGTTTCTGGCGCGCTCTCAAGCAGCATGATTCTTCGCTCGGTCGCTCCTATCTCAGTTAGCAGTTTGTCCAGTTCAACGTAATGGTGAAAATCGTTTGTCGCGGCGGCGATGGCGCGCTCGTACTCTGCTATGCCTTCCTCCTTCTTTCCGGCAACCACCCACAAGGCACGCGCGAGATTGCGATGAGCAACAGCGTTTGCCGGATCAAGCTTGACGGCATCACGCCATGCTGCAAGCGCTTCTTCACCCCGGTTCTGCGCTGCGAGGACATTACCGAGGAAGTACGCGGCGCGACCATCATTACGGTTCATCTTTATTGCCGAGCGCAGAACATCCATCTCTTCAACGCGATGCGGAAAGACGAAAGCCGGATCGCCCTGTGCGCCAAGCGCATACTGCTCGCGCGCCCGTTCCCGATCTCTGCTCAACTCGTAGAAGCGGCCGAGCGTATAGTGAAGCATCGGATAGACGCGTTTGGGTGGGGTCATTTGCATCCCTTGCCTGCCATCTCCGGCACGCTTGATCGCATCTTCCAAAACTGTTCGGCCTTCAACCAAACGTCCAGTCGCCGCATAATCAAAAGCCAGTTCAAGAACCGAATCTGGCTCGCGTCCAAGCAGACGCCACAACTGGGCCTGCGCCTCACTCGCTTTCGTTTCATCCCCTTGTGCTTTGTAAATTTCGTACTGCTCGTGTAGTGCCAAGTAGTCGAGCGGCATTTCCTGCACAACGCTTGTAATGCGCTGCTCGGCGGCATCAAGTCGTCCGGCGATCCGTTCAGCCATTGCCAGCACAGTGCGCGCTTTGATGTTGCGTGGATCGAGCATCACGGCTTGCGTCAGATGCTCAAGCGCAACCCTTACATCACCAGCCGCAAGCGCCATCTCGCCGAGGACGTAACGAGAAAGGGACTCACGATGACCTGCGCGCACAGTCCACATCAAATGATCAACGGCTTCTCCGATTCGCCCCTGTGCGCGTCTCACCAAACCAAGATAGTAGTGTGCATCGCCCATGTCTTTGTTGCGTTGGAGAGCTTTGGTTAGATGGTCGGCCGCCTTTTCATACTCGCCGCTGCGGTAGAAGGAAAGACCGAGCGCGGTATGTGCAGGCGCAAATCCCTGATCACGCTTGAGAGCTTCTTGATAGGCGGCACGCGCCGTTTGTTCCTCGCTCTTTTTATCAGCGGCCAGTCCTTCCGTATACGCTTGCTCGGCGCTCGTCGGAACTTTGGGATCGGGCATCGGTTTAGTTGCAGGTTTGAAATCAGGATTACCATCGACAGGCGTTCCAGTGTGATAGCGAACAAGCTCGCGTCCATCTTTACTCTTGAAACTAACGACGAGCGGCTCGCCTGAAAGCTTCGCTGGTAAGTCAATCGTCGCAGTGAAAATCTTGGCCGGATCGAGGCTGACTCGTTCGGAGTGCAGGCGTTCGCCGTTGCATTCAACCGTAAACTCCGCATCTTCGTAACGAGCATTCGCGTTTGCGGTAACAACAGCGCGGCTGCCTTGAAGGCTGACCTTCAAAGCTGCGTCGCGCGTAGCTTCGTCAAAGCCGCCGCCGAGACGACCCACCGGATACCAGTGCTCCGTGAAACGCTCAACGCGATGAGGAGCGATGAACTCATGCTCCATCTGCGTCTCGAAGCGTCCGGCCTGAAACTCGACGTATTGACCGTCCGCGTCAGTCAGTTTATCAATCCAGATTTTGCCGCTTTCATCCGTGCCCCATGTCCATGTCTTCTTACCCGGCAACTCGCGGTGATCGGCCACATGAACGATTCCCCAATCAGATTTCTCATAGTAGACGCCGAAGAAATCGCGCTTTGAGTTGCGGGCGAAAAGCGAGAGAGCATTCGTCACCTCGCGGTAGGTTCCGATGTCAACACCCTTCTCCTTCGGGAAAGAATAGATGGGCCAGAACGCGTGCGGATATGTCTCGCGCATTGGATATATGAAGCGCATATCATCCGTCGCCGGAGCAGCGGCAGTGGACCAGTACCAGTAGCGCCCCGGTGTCACGCGGCGGTTATTGAGCGTGACTTCAGTTTCGACCGCCTTTCTTCCAGGGCGCAGACGGATTACAATTGCCCATTGCATTCCCTGTACACGCTCGGTATCACCGATCACGATAGAGGCGCTTTTGTCTGCTTCTATGCGCGTTCTGTAATCAATGGGTGAAACGGTGGTCAGGGTGTGACCATCGGGGAAGTTCCATTCGATGCCGCCCGAAATCCATGCCCCGCGAATCCCGACCATCGCATACTTGATGACATGATTTGTGTAGAGCACATCGCGGTTCGTCGTCTTATCAAAGATAGCGTAGAGACGTCCCCCCAACTCAGGCAAGACTGTCACGCGCAGGTACTCGTTCTCAAGATAGACGGCCTTATAAGATTTCTCGACGCGTTTATCCGTCAGCGTATCAAGCATCGTGTATGGGTAGACTGGACGCGACCTGCGCCGCCCCCAGTCAAGCAGCGCGGGATTGGGGTCAGGCGGTCCTAGCTCGTATGTCGGGATGATCAATGAAGCTTCCCACACGCGCGGAGGGTTGTTCGCTTGTGTATGAACCGTGCCAGCCATCGTAATGATAGTCGCCACTAAGATGATTCCCACAAGAGCGTAAGGCAAGACGGGTTTAACACAGCGCGCACGGATGCAGAGAGCGCACAGAGAGTTTCCTCTATGCAGCCTCTGTGCTCCTGTGTGCTTTTGTGGTAAATCGCCTTGTGCCCTACACTCAAGAAAACAATTCTTTATCGGATTAGCTATCAAGTTCATCTCTCCAACCGTGAACCGCGAATCTATACACCATAAAACTCCATCAGATTTCAGGATACGAACTTTTGAGAAGCCGAGAGCGTTGAATGTTTCTTCATATCACCAGAGGGTTTTCGCAGCTGATCCTATTTCTTAGCTCCACCTATGGCCCGTGCCAGTCTGTAACGTACACGCTCGTACTCATCGCCGGTTTCGGCGAAACCGATTGTCAGCTTCGCATCCGAGAAGACTCGCGGCACAACTGTTCGCAAAGCTTCGTCCACCAACGAATTCAGTCCTAGTTTGCGTGCGAGCGTCAGGTATTGATGATCTTGCAAACCGCGCCGGAAGTTTGCCAGTTGCACCGTGGAGACTGGCCCGGCAATCCTTCGGTCTTCTTGCGGGTGCAGATTATCTTCGCCGGGATAGATGAGGACGCCGTCACCGTTGATGTAGCCTTGATCGTTAATCGACTTGCGCTGCTGCTTGCGATTGTCGAACGTAATGGGGTTGGCCCACACGTTCTGCCGACGTTCGCCCTGTTTCTGGTTGTTATGCCGCCAATGAACGCCGTGCCAGTAGAAATAGACGTTTATCTCGTGCTTGAAGCAGGCCCAGATAATAGCTCGCGGATCGGTCGCCGGGGCGTCAATGACAACGGCTCCGCCGTGGGGCCGCCCGCCGTTGTAAATCCAGTAATCACGCCCGCTCGCCCGCTCCCTCTCTGCACGATCGATGTCGTAACCTTGTGGTCCTGAATCCCAGATGTCGATGGCTCCATCCAGTTCCTTTGTATATTGCTTGGTGACGAAGATCGGGAGCTTCTTTCCCGGCCCGGAATTGGAGTGGATGTTCTTTGCAATTCTCCAAATGCGCTCGTATTCAGATGGACTCGGCTCATCCGGCATATACAGGAAGGTGATTGCGTCGGGCAGAACCTTTTTGAGAAACGACATCCACTCGTCGGATTTTCTCCACGCGCTCTGGCGTTCGTCGTAACCATTACCCGGCCCGTAAAAAGAGGCCGGGATGATTCTGTTGCCGACGTTCTCGCCCGGCCCTTCGTAGCCGCGCGCCAGTGTGAAGTCGTCGCCACGAAAACGATTGATTGCCGCTTGTACTGTCTCGATGTCGTAGGCGTGGACAAGCTCGACGCGCTGGCGATGAGCGAAGCGATGATACTCTGCGTCAAGGTTGCGTCCCTGATACAACTGGGGTTGCAAGCTCTCGTAAAAGATCATCGTGTGCATGCTGTTCTCATCAGGCAGGGTGAAATTGAACAGCTCAAGCTCTATTGGAATGGTCTTCTTTTTGCCTTCAGCATTCACTTCGACGCTGCCTTCGTAGTCGCCAGCCGGAAGATTACGGTTCGTATAAACCTCAATCCAAATGGCTTGATTTTGAAGGGGAGCGACTTTGAGCGGGAACCCGCCTCTGCCGGGCTTCGCGTTTTCAGAAACGAGTTGAACGGGCTTCCAGCCAACCGGATCTTTCGGGGCGGAAGGGGAGCCGGTGCTAAACACCCAACTCGCGCGTGAAGCCCCGGCAACGTACATGTAGTTAACGGAAAAAAGCTGTAAGGGACGCCCGACGTAATCGGTCGGATCGGTTGCGGGCGGGGCATACGTGATCTTTCCTGAAC